>LNEH01000154.1 GCA_001464505.1 Verrucomicrobia bacterium Ga0077533 | reverse complement strand
CTCATGGGGGCGTTTATCGGGGTGGCGATATACTGGGCCACGCGTGCGCCCGTGCAGGAACCCGCCACGCTGCCCAAATCCGAGACGGTCGCGAAAGCGACTCCCGCCGCCGCCGACAAGTCCATCGCCGTCCTCCCGTTCACTAACATGAGCGAGGACAAGGACACCGGCTTCTTCGCCGACGGTGTGCACGAGGATTTGCTCACCAATCTTGCCGTCGTGGCCGAACTGAAGGTGATCTCGCGCACCTCCGTGCTCCAATATCGGGGCACGACCAAGACCATGCGGCAGATCGGCCAGGAACTCGGCGTCGCCTACCTGCTCGAGGGCAGCGTGCGCCGCGCCGGCAACAAGGTCCGCGTCACCGGCCAGCTCATCAACACGGGCACCGACGAGCATGTCTGGGCCAGGAGCTATGACCGCGACCTCACGGACATCTTCGCCATCCAGTCCGCCATTGCGCAGGAAATCGCCGGCGCGCTTTCCGCCGCCATCTCGCCGCAGACGAAGAAATTTCTCGAGCGCCGGCCCACGGAAAATTCGGGGGCCTACGATTTTTATCTCAAGGGCCGTGACTCGCGCAACCGCGCCCCGACTTCTTCGGCGCCCGCCTTGCGCGAGGCGGAGGAATTGTTCAAGAGCGCGGTGCAGCAGGATCCCGGTTTCGCGGCGGCGTGGGGCGAGCTGGCGGTGGTGCATGCGCTCTTCGCGTTTTGGGGTATCGACGGCAGCCCGGCCCGGCTCGCCGCGGCCGACGCCGCCATCGCGCAGGCGGTGCGGCTTGCGCCCGAGGCGCCCGATGTCATCCGTTTGCTCGGCACCTACGCCTACTACGCCCACCGCGACTACGCGCGCGCGACCGCGCAATACGAAAAGCTCGCCCGGCTGCAGCCGAACGATCCCACCGTGTTTTCTTCGCTCAGCCTGATTCTGCGCCGGCAGGGCCGCTGGGCCGAGTCGCTCAACTACATCCATCGCGCCTTGGAACTCGATCCCGGCAACGTCGCCTACATCCGGAATTCTCTCGCCACGCTCGGCTATAACCGGCGTTGGAACGAGTTACTGGCGGCCCAACGCCGCCTCGTGGCGCTGCTGCCGGAAAAACTGCGCGAACAGTTTGACTTGGCGGCCGCGGAATTCACCGCGACGGGTTCGCTGCAGGCGGCCGATGCCTTGCTGGCCCGGCTGTCGCCGGCGGAGCGCGATTCTCCGGTGGGAATCTTTTTTCGCAAGGAATGGGCGGTGGCCCGGGGCGACTACGCCGAATTCAAGCGCCTCGACCAGCTCCAACCCATTTTCGAGGAGGCGGAATGGCCGGCGCTTTCCGCCATCAAGGCCGCCACGGTCTATTGGGCCCACGGCGACATGGCCGCCGTCCGCAGCCGGCTGACGCCGCAGCTGGCTGAGTTGCAAAGGCGCGTGGAGCGCGAACCCGCCAGCGCGGCCGCGTGGTCTTTTCTCGGATCGGTGGAGGTGCTGCTGGAGCGGACGGAAGAGGGCATGCGCCACCACCGCAAGGCCATGGAGCTGGTGCCAGAAACGCGCGACGCCGTCGACGGTCCGACCTACCGCTACATACTCGCCCAGCTCCACGCGCTGACTGGCGACAAGGAACGGGCCCTCGCCGAACTCGCCCGGTTGCTGCGGGCGCCCGGAAATTTCTCTGTCGCGACCTTCCGGGTCGACCCCGGATTCGCCAAGCTGCGCGGCGACCCGCGCTTCGAGGCGATCCTCAACGACCCGGCGAACAACCAGCCGCTCTTCTGACGAAGAGCGGAACCCGCCTGGGGCGGGTGAACCCTCAACCCTCAACTTTTAACGCCCGATGACGAACCAACACACCCCGGCGCGGAGCGCCACCCCTCTCCAGAGGGGACCCAATCTTGGCCCATCTGCCTTGGATCCCCGCTGGAGAGGGGTGCCCGGCAGGGCGGGGTGTGCGATTGGGGCTGTCTCACTCTCCCTTCGTGTGCTTCGTGACCTTCGTGGTTAAAAATGATTGGTCCGAATTCCTGACATGAGCGAAACCACCAAAGCCGTGTTCCTTTCCTACGCCCGCGAGGACACGGACGCGGCGCGGCGCATCGCCGACGCGTTGCGTGCGTTCGGGGTGGAGGTGTGGTTCGACCAGAGCGAACTGCGCGGGGGCGACACCTGGGATGCAAATATCAAGAAACAGATCCGCGAGTGCGCGCTGTTCATGCCGCTCGTGTCGCAGAAGACGCAGGAACGCACCGAGGGCTACTTCCGCCGCGAATGGAAACTGGCCGTTGACCGCACGCGCGACATGGCGTCCAGCCGGTCCTTCATCGTGCCCGTGGTCATCGACGAGACGGCCGAGAGCGAAGCCGAGGTGCCGGAGGAGTTCATGCGTTTCCAGTGGACGCGTCTTGCTCACGGCGTGCCGTCGCCGCAGTTTGTCGAGCAGGTCAAGAAGCTGCTCGAAGCGCCCAAGAAATCAATGGAGGCGGGACGCCCCCGTCCCGCTCAACGCGGCGAGGACGGCG
>LNEH01000153.1 GCA_001464505.1 Verrucomicrobia bacterium Ga0077533 | reverse complement strand
CTCATGGGGGCGTTTATCGGGGTGGCGATATACTGGGCCACGCGTGCGCCCGTGCAGGAACCCGCCACGCTGCCCAAATCCGAGACGGTCGCGAAAGCGGCTCCCGCCGCCGACAAATCCATCGCCGTGCTGGCGTTTGCCGACCTGAGCGAGGCGCGCAACAGCGAGTATTTTTCCGACGGGGTCAGCGAGGAGCTGCTCAACGTGCTGGCGAAGGTCCCCGGCCTGCGTGTCGCCGCGCGCACCTCGGCCTTTTACTTCAAGGGCAAGAATCTCCCCATCCCCGAGATCGCGGCGAAGCTCAATGTCGCCTACGTGGTCGAGGGCAGCGTGCAGCGCGCCGGCGACCGCGTGAAGATCACGGCGCAGTTGATCAAGGCCGCCGACGGGTATCATGTCTGGTCGGAGGCTTTCACGCGCGACGCGAAGGATGTGTTCGCCGTGCAGGAGGAGATCGCCGGGCGCATCGCCAAGGAGCTTTCGCTCAAGCTCGGCGTGACCTCGCCCGCGGCCACCACGGCGGTGAATCCGCAGGCTTTCGAGTTCTACGTGCAGGGCCGGCAGGCGTGGAACCAGCGCACGGCGGAAGGCTACACCCGGGCCGAGGAATTGCTCAACCGCGCCCTCGCCCTCGATCCGAATTTCGCGCGGGCCCACGCCGCCCTCGCCAACGTGTGGAACGTGCGCGGCTCCTCCGACGGCCTCATCAGCGCCTTCGGCCAGCGCACCTCGCCGGCCGTCGCGCGCATCCAGGCGCAGATCGACCGCGCGCTCGCCCTCGAACCCGACCTCGCCGAGGCGCACACCGCCCAGGGCAACCTGCTTTGGAACACGTGGCGCAGCGACGATGCGGCGCGGGCGTTGCGCCGCGCCATCCAGCTCAACCCCAGCGACGCCTCGGCGCACCAGTTCCTCGGCCGCGTGCTGCTGGGCGACGGACGGCTGGAGGAAGCCGCCGCCGCGCTGAAACGCGCCACCGAGCTCGACCCGTTGTCGCACCGGATTCTGGACAACTACGCCATTGCCCTGCGGGAAATGGGCCGGCCGGCGGAGGCGCTCGCCATGGACGAGCGCGCGCTCGCCCTGCAGCCGGAGTCGGTGCAGGCCAATGTCTGGAAGGCCCTCGACCTCTCCGCGCTGGGCCGGCATGCCGAAGCCGTGGCGCAGATTCGCCGGCTCCCGGCGGAAGACGCCAGTTATTCCTACTTCGCGGTCGAGGTCTTCGTCGCGGCCGGCCTGAAAGAGGACGCCGAACGCGCGCTCGCCCGCACGGAGCTACCCAACCGGTATCTGGCCCTGGCCGCTTTGGGCCGGCTGGAAGAAGCGCTCGCCACGATGGAGCCCGCCACGGTTTCCATCCAAGAGGTCAGTGCGATCTTCACCGGGCGCGCCTGGGATCCGATCCGCCACGATCCGCGGTTCGTGAAACTGCTGGCCACGCTCGGCCTGACCGAGGCCCACGCCCGCGCGCAGGCCTGGCGGGCGGCGCAGCCGCCGCCGAAAACAAAATGAGCGACCCGACCAAAGCCGTTTTTCTGAGCTACGCCCGCGAGGACACGGACGCGGCGAAGCGCATCGCCGAGGCGCTGCGGGGATTCGGCGTCGAGGTGTGGTTTGACCAGAGCGAGCTGCGCGGGGGCGATGCGTGGGATGCGAAGATCCGGCGGCAGATCAAGGAATGCGCGCTGTTTCTGCCGGTGATCTCGCAGCACACGCAGGAGCGGGGCGAGGGCTACTTCCGGCTGGAGTGGAAACTC
The DNA here is from genome assembly GCA_001464505.1 of Verrucomicrobia bacterium Ga0077533. Lineage (GTDB taxonomy): Bacteria > Verrucomicrobiota > Verrucomicrobiia > Opitutales > Opitutaceae > Lacunisphaera. Next base: position 8,130 of record LNEH01000153.1, on the reverse strand, counting down.
GCCGCGGAGCGCACGCACCTGATGGCGGAGGGCCGGGCGTTTGTCCTGCCGATCGTGGTGGACGACGCCCGCGAGGCCGAGGCGCTCGTGCCGGCCGAGTTTATGCGCGTGCAGTGGACACGGCTCGGGCAGGGTGTGCCGACCCCGCAGTTTGTGGAGCAGGTGAAGCGGTTGCTGAACGGGGAGCAGGGAGCAGGGAGCAAGGAGCAGGGACGATCCCGTCCCGCTGTAGCCGGCCTCGCTGAGGCCGGTCGACCGGGGTCAGCGACCCCGGCGACAACGAAACCCGCCATTCCCGGCTGGGCCTGGGGTGTCGCGGCCGCCGTGGTGATGGCGGTGATCGCCGGGATCCTGCTTTTGCGCCAACCCGCGCCGGTCGCCGCACCGATCGCCTCCGCACCTTCACCTTCACTCTCACCCTCACTTTCCACTCCGCCGGCCGCGCCGGCAGGCAAATCCATCGCCGTGCTCCCGTTTGCCAACCTGAGTGCGGATGCGGACAACGCCTTTTTCGCCGATGGCATGCACGACGACCTCATCACCGCGCTCGCCAAGGTCCGCGACCTCAAGGTCATCTCCCGCACCTCGGTGCTGGCCTATCGTGACACGGCTTCGCGCAACCTGCGCAAGATTGCCGCCGAGCTTGGCGTGGCGACGGTGCTGGAGGGCAGCGTGCAGCGCGCCGGCAACCGGGTGCGTCTCAATGTGCAGCTGATCGACGCGCGCACCGACGCGCATCTCTGGGCCGAAACCTACAACAAGGACCTGACGGATGTGTTCACCATCCAGGCTGCGCTGGCCGAGGAGATAACGACCGCCCTCAAGGCCAGCCTGACCGCGGGGGAACGCACGCTGATCGCCCGCCGTCCAACCGAGAGCCAGGCGGCCTACGATTACTACCTGCGGGCCCGTTTGCTTGGCCAGGGTCTGGGTCTTGCCGCCACCAAGGAGGCTTACGAAGCCGTGATTGCGCTTTACGAGCAGGCCGCCGCGGCCGATCCGAAGTTCGCGCTGCCCCATGTGCAGGCATCCATCCTGCACGGCACGATGTATTGGTTTGGAGGGCTCGATGCCACTCCAGCGCGAAGGGCCCGCGTCGAGGCTGAATTGGAAGCGGCCCAGCGACTGGCCCCCGACGCTCCCGAGACCTATCTGGCCCGGGGTTCGTATGAATACACCTGTCGCAACGACTGGGCCCAGTCCCTCGTGGAATACCGCAAGGCGGAGGCCGGCCTGCCCAACGACGCGCAATTGATTTACCGCATTGGAATCGCGCACCGACGCCTGGGCCAGTCTGCGGAGGCACAGCGTCGGTTTGAAGCTGCGATCGGTCTGAATCCCAGCGACTTGAACGTGGTCGTGACCCATTTCGAGAGTCTGCTGGAAATGCGGCGCTACCGTCGGGTCGTTGATGAGATCGGCCGATTCGCGGCGATATTTCCCACGGATCGACGGCTGCAGACAACCCGGCTCCGGGCGCGTTACGAACTGGATGGCGACCGGCCCGCCTTCCTGCGGGACATGACCGTAATGCCGCCGGCCACCAACGATCCGCACGGTCTGGCGGCGGATTTTGCGACTGCCATGCGCGTCGGCGATCTGGTCGCGGCGGAGCGGATGCTGGAGGATCCGAGGGTGCCCCCATCTGTCGGAGGTGCAGGCGCCCTCAACTATCCCGCGTCATTGACGCGGGCCCGGCTGGCCTGGCTGCGCGGCCGGCCGGAGGACGCCCGCCGTTTTGCCGACGAGGCCATCGCTTATTTCCAATCCCGGAAATGGATGCCCCGGCAGGAACCGGGCGCCCTGATGGGCGTGGCCCTCGCCCAGGCATTTGCGGGACGCCATGCCGAGGCCCTGCGGGATGCCCGCGCGGCGCTGGCCGATCAAAGCACACGTGATGTCTACGCCCGCACGGCGATGCAGAATGACTATGGGCAGATTTTGGTGGTCTGCGGCCAGCGCGATGAGGCCTTGGCGGTCTTGCAGGCGTTCATGACAGGAGTGGGCAGCACCACCACACCCAACGAAATCCGCTTCGACCCGATCTGGTCGCGCCTGAAGTCCGACCCGCGCTTCGAGGAAATCCTGCGCTCCGCCAAACCGCTCTGAGCGGCGGAGCCAACACTCAACGCTCAACGTCCAACGCTTAACTTTTAACGCCCAATGACAGAAAAATATAGCCCCCTCCGGATCTCCACCCCTTGGGCGTTCAGCGTTAAACGTTAATAGTTCTCCCGTTCCCCGCAGCAACACACCCTGATGAACCCCGAATCCGCCGCCGCCGCCACCCTGTCCAGGGGCTAACGTTCAACGCCCAACTTTTAACGTTTAACACTCAATGAAAGAACCGAAATATGATCTGGAGGAGCGGTTGTTGGAATTCGCGGTGAGGATTATCCGGGTCACTGAGTCGATGCAACGTTCGCCGGCTGGTGTCTATGTGGCGGATCAGTTGCTGCGCTCGGGCACGTCACCCTACGGGCACCATGGTGAGGCGGAGGGCGCGGAGTCGCGGGACGATTTTATCCACAAATTGAAAGTGTGCTACAAGGAGCTGCGCGAAGCCCGCCGCTGGTTGCGGCTGGTGCAACGGACGCCCTTGGTCGCCAAACCCGAATTGCTGGAAGTGCTGCTCACCGAGGCCGAGGAACTGGTGCGTATTTTCGCTGCAAGTCTCCGCACGGCAGAAAACAATCGCCCGACCAGCCGGGCGAAACGCTAAATCCCCATGTCTCAAAATAATCCTGATCCAACGGCATCCCATCTGAGCGTTAAAAGTTCAGAGCCACAGGGCCTGAGCCCGTCGAACGGCTTAAACGTTGAGCGTTCCGTCCCGGATGGGACGGCTTTCCACGACGATGTGTGGGAGGATCTGCTCAACTACATCGAGGAAAAGCGCGTCATCCCCATTGTCGGTCCCGAGCTCCTCAAGGTGGAGACCGAGACCGGTCCGCGGCTGCTCCTCGAGTGGCTCGCCGAGAAACTCGCTGCGCGTCTCAACGTCGATCCCGCGCCGCTGGCCAAGCCCCTGCTTCTGAACGATGTCGTCTGCGCCTACCTCGCCAACCACGGTCGGCGCGAGGAGGCCTACACCAGGCTCCGCACCATCATGCGCGAGTCCAACTTCGCCCCGCCGCTCCCGCTGCGCCAGCTCGCCGAGATCACGGACTTCAACCTCTACGTCTCGATGACGTTTGACCCGCTGCTGGAGCAGGCGATCAACGCCGTCCGCTTTGGCGGTGCGGCCAACAGCGAGGTCATCGCCTATGCCCCCAACCGCGTGGCCGACCTGCCCGTCGAGCGCGACGACCTTCAGCGCCCCGTCGTCTACCATCTCCTCGGCCGCCTCTCGGCCTCGCCGACCTATGTCATCTCCGATGAGGACATGCTGGAGTTTGTCTGCGCCCTGCAGAGCGAGCACCTGACGCCGGAAAAACTTTTCCACGCCCTCGAGCACAACCACCTGCTCGTCATCGGCAGCGACTTCTCCAACTGGCTCGCGCGGCTCTTCCTCCGCATGACCAAGCGCCGCCGCCTTTCCGACCCGCGCGACGTGGGCGAGATCTTGGCCGACAGCCACAGCCTGAAGGATGTGCGCCTCGTGTCCTTCCTGCAGCAGGTCAGCGTGCGCACGCGGATGTTTTCCGGCGCCGAGGAGTTTGTCGCCGAGCTGCACCGCCGCTGGATGGCCCGCCGGCGCGGCGCGGCCCCGACCGGCTCGGCCGCCCCGATGCGCTTCCTGCCCCCGGCCCGCGAGATGCCGGAGAACGCCGTCTTCATCAGCTACGCCCGCGAGGACCTGCCCGCCGTGCAGAAGCTCAAGGCCGGTCTCGATGCCGCCGGCATCACCACCTGGTTTGACATGGACCGGCTGGAGGGGGGCGACGACTACGATCGGAAAATCCGGGGCAACATCGCGCGTTGTTCCTTCTTCCTACCGGTGGTTTCCGCCACCACGCAGCGGCGGCACGAAGGCTATTTCCGCCGGGAGTGGAGCGACGCCGTGGACCGCACTCGCGGCATGGCCGACGGGGCGGTCTTCATCCTGCCGGTCTGCATCGACGACACGGCCGAGGCCGGCGCGGTCGTGCCGGAGAAGTTCAAGGCCGTGCATTTCAGCCGGCTGCCCGGGGGCGAGCCCCCGCCGGAATTCGTCGCCCGCCTCCAGGAACTGTTCGCGGCGAAGCCGCGCTAACGCCCAACGCTCAACTTTTAACGTTTAACGCTTAACTTTTAACGCCCAATGGCCGAACCGAAATACAACTTGGAGGAGCGTCTGCTCGAGTTTGCGGTGCGGGTGATTCGCGTGACGAAGTCGATGAATCGTTCGGCGGCCGGAATCTATGTGGCCGATCAATTGCTGCGGTCGGCGACTTCGCCTTACGGACATCATGGCGAAGCGGAGGGCGCGGAATCGCGCGACGACTTCATTCATAAGTTGAGGGTATGTTACAAGGAACTGCGGGAAGCGCGGCGCTGGCTGCGTCTTGTCCAACGCACGCCGCTGGTGAAAAAGCCGGAATTGCTTGATGGGATCATAACCGAAGCGGGGGAGCTGGTGCGCATCTTCGCCGCCAGCATCCGCACCGCCGAAAACAATCGCCCGCCGGCTAGGGCAAAACGTGCAACCCTCGACGCTTAACTTTCAACGCCCCATGACCCAAAAAAATCCCAACACCCCGGAACCCAACTTGAGCATTAAAAGTTCAGCGTTAAACGTTAAGCGTTCCGGCGCCGCGCCGGCCGCCCCCGTCGCCACCGTCGACGAGCAAAATCCCTGGCTCGGGCTCGTTTCCTTCACGGAGGAGACGCGCGGCTACTTCCACGGACGCGAGGAGGAGGCCGCCGAACTGGGCCGCCGCGTGCAGCGCAAGCTGCTGACCATTCTTTTCGGCCAGTCCGGTCTCGGCAAGACCTCCATCCTCCAGGCCGGCCTGGTGCCGCGCCTCCGCCCCGAGGGCTTCTGTCCGGTCTACGTGCGGCTCGACTACGACCCGCATTCGCCGCCACCGGCGGAACAGATCAAGCGCGCCGTTTTCCGCGCCACCGCGGCCGCCGGCTCGTGGACCCAGAGCGGCACCGCCGTGCAGGGCGAGACCCTGTGGGAATTTCTTCACCACCGCGGCGACGTGCTGAAGGACACCGCCGGCCGCACGCTCATCCCCATCCTCATCTTCGACCAGTTCGAGGAAATCTTCACGCTCGCGCAGTCGGACGACGCCGGGCGCAAGCGCGCCCAGGAATTTCTGGCCGACCTGGCCGACCTCGTCGAGAACCGCCCGCCGGTGGCGCTCGAGGCCCGCATTGACCGCGACGAGGCCGACGCCGCGCGTTTCGACTTTGCCCGCGCCGACTACCGCATCCTGATTTCGTTGCGCGAGGATTACCTGGCGCACCTCGAGGGCCTGAAGGCCCAGATGCCCTCCGTCACGCAGAACCGCATGCGCCTCGCGCGCATGACCGGTCCGCAGGCCGTGGCCGCCGTGCGCTCACCCGCCCCGCACCTCGTGGGCGAGGCCGTGGCCGAGGCCGTCGTGCGCTTTGTCGCCGGCGGCGCCGACCTGGCCCGCGCCGAGGTCGAGCCGTCGCTGCTCAGCCTGATCTGCCGCGAGCTGAACAACACCCGCCTGGCGCAGGGCCACCCCGAGATCTCGGCCGACCTCCTGGCCGGTTCGCGCGACAACATCCTCTCTGAATTCTACCAGCGCGCCCTGAAAGACCAGCCGCCGGGCGTGCGGACTTTCATCGAGGACGTGATGCTGACCGACTCCGGCTTCCGCGAGAGCGTGGCCGAGGAGCGCGTCCGCAAGGGTTTCGCCGCCGCCGGCGCCGCCGAGGGCGCGCTCGCCCGGCTGGTGGACCGCCGGTTGCTCCGCGTCGAGGACCGCCTCGACCAGCGGCGCGTGGAGATCACGCACGACGTCCTGTGCAGTGTCATCGGCGCCAGCCGCAACGCGCGGCGCGAGCGCGAGACGCTCGAGGAGTCGAAGCGTCAGCTTGCCGCGCAACGCGAACGCGAGGCCGCCACCCGCCGCGCCCTCTCCCGCGCGCGGCTCGTCGCCGCCGTCGCCAGCGGGCTCATGCTCGTCGCCGCCGGCAGCGCGGTCTTCGGCTGGGTCAACATGCGCCGGGCCCGCGCGGCCGACGCCGAGGCCCAAGCGGCCAGGGCACTCACCGAGCGCGCCCGCGGCGAGGCCGAGAAGCTCGTCGGCTTCCTGCTCGAGGATTTCTATGAGGAGCTGAAACCCACCGGTCGCGTCGAAATCGTCGGCACGCTGGCCGCCAAGGCCGTGGCTTACTACGACGGCCTGCCGCCCGAACTGATGACGCCGCAGACCCGGCTCTATCGCGGCATGGCCCTGGTCCGCAAGGCCGCGGCGCTCTTCGACTCCGGCAAGGTTACCGATGCCGTGGCCTTTTCCCAGCAGGCCAAAAAAATCTTCGAGGACATGCGCGCGGCCGGCGACACCAGCGACGAAACGGCGACGGCCCTCGCCCTGGCGATCTTCTCCACCACCTCGACCATCGCGCTGGGTGATTCGCGGACCGAGTTGACCAAGGCGGTCAACCTGCTGCGGCCGATCGTGTCGGCCGGCCGGGCCACCCGCAGCGCCAAGCTCGCCCTCGGCGATCTGCTGCAATACCTCGCCCACGCCGAGCCGGAGCCGAAGGATGCCGTGGTCCACTGCGAGGAGTCGCGGAATATCCTCGCCAACATGGGAGCGACGAACCTGACCGACCTCACCGCCGCCTCCATCTACGGTGATGTGACCGACACGGAATCACGCATGATGATGCGGCTGGGAAAAGTAGACGAAGCGGACCGTCTGGCGGGCATCGTCAGCGACATCGCGGAGAAAGTGCTGCAGCAGCGGCCCGGCGACCTGCGCGCGATGAAGAACCGTTATTTCTCCGCCAACATGCAGGGCAATGTGGCGCGGAATCGCAATGATTATGCCAAGGCGCTGGAGCATTACGCCCGGTCGGAGGAAGCCAGCCGTTATTATACGCGCTTCAACCCCGCCGACGTGACGGGTTGGGATATCCTGGGCACGGGCCTGCTGGACATGGCCAGCAGTTATTTTGACCAGGGCCGGATCAGTGACGGCCTGCGCAAGCTGGAGGAAGCCGCCGCGCTGGAGCGCGATCCGCGCAACCAGACCCGCTCCAGCTTCCGGGTTTTTCAGGCTTGGGTGGAAACGACCGTCTGGAACGCCCAGCTGGGCAACCTGGGCTCGGCGCGTGCGGGGCTGGAACAGACGCGCCGGCTGCGGAAGCAATTCGTCAAGGATCGGAATATCGATGCCGAACTGACTGAGATTGGAAGCATGGACCAGGATCTGCTGGAATGCGTCGTCCTCGAGGCCGAGGGCGATTACACCAAGGTTCACGCCAAGGCGGTGGAAATCGGCGACCGGGTCGCCCGGATGAAACTCAAGGCCGAAGGCAACATCCAGTTCCGGGACGGGACCCTGCGTCGCAGCCGCACCATGCAAAGTGAGTCGGCCCTCCGGCTGGGCCATGCCGAGGAGGCGCTCACCGTGACCCGGGAGCAGATTGAAAAACCGCTCCTGAATCGCCGGAATGATGCCTTGGATAACGCGTATACCATGGCCCGGATGAAACTGCGTCACGGCCAGGCCCTGCTTGGCGCGGGCCAACGCTTGGAAGCGCTGGCCGCCTTGCGCGACGCCGAGGACTTTTACCGCGAGCAGCAGGCGAAGGGTGCCACTGACACCTACTTCCGGCAGAATTTCGCCCGCACGCTCTACCATCTGTCCCGGGGCCAGACGGAAGATGCCACCGGTCGCACCGCGCGGCTCGCGCTGCTCGACGAGGCGATGACGGTGCTCGGCGGACTCTCGCTCGAAGCGCAACAACTCATCGACAGCAAGGAATTGATCCAGTGGGTGACGTCGGCCCGCCGCGAGGCCCGGGCGGGGGAGTGAATCCAGAGCAAACGCCCAACGCTCAACTTTTAACGTCGAACGCCCAATGACCGACCCAACCCCAATCCTTTTACCACGGATGACGGGCATGTGGTTAATCAAGCTGTATTCAATAGCCATTGGGATTTTTCCTCGATGAAGGCCACCTTCGATTTGTAGCCCAGATGACGGATCGTTTTCA
>LNEH01000152.1 GCA_001464505.1 Verrucomicrobia bacterium Ga0077533 | reverse complement strand
CGCAGGGGGACTTGCCGCCCGGGGTGGACTTTGGGGCATGAGCCTGCTGCTGGATACCAACGTCTGCGTGGATATCCTGAAGGGGCATCCGAAGGTCTGCGCGCGGATGGAGGTGGTCAGCCCGGCGGATTGCGCGGTCTCGTCGGTGACCGCTTTTGAACTGCTAAGCGGAGTCCGGCGGAGCGCCCAGCCCGAACGGGAGACGAAGAAGCTGGAGAAGGTTTTCGCCGTGGTCGGGGTGTTGCCCTTCGATGCGACGGCGGCAGCCCAAGCGGCCGGGATCCGCTTTGCCTTGGAGGGTGCCGGGCTGAAAATCGGCCCCTACGACCTGCTGATCGCCGGTCATGCCTTGGGCGCGGGCTGCACCCTGGTGACGAACAATACGCGCGAGTTCGCCCGGGTGGAAGGTCTCCGTTTGATCGATTGGCGGGGGTGACACTCGTCCACACCAAGAAGGAACCCAGCCTGCTCGATGACGGCGCGGGAGAAGAAGGCGAGGTCGAGGGAAAACCCATCGAGGCCGAAGTGAAAGAGTGAGGTGGAGCGCGACCTCCAGGCGCGCTGATCAACCCGCCCGGAGGTCGGGTTCCACCACCATCTGGGCCGCAGCCCAGCACCAGCGCGCCACTCCAACGCGTTTCCGCCGCTTCAAACAAAGCCTTGTCCGTCAAATCAGGGCAACCTCATCGCCAATCTGCCGAGCGGAGAGCTAACAGAAAACCGCAACTCCGAGTTGATTCAGCGTCAGGGGTAAAATCTGCCAGCTACGGGCAGGCAGCCAAGGACCGGGTTTGGTCCTTTCCCTTAAACCCCATCCCCCAAGCCCTGAGCAATTCGCTGATCCGTCCTAAATCCAGTTTCCTATCAGTAGAGCTTCCCGTTGAACCGGTCCAATCCGAAAAAGGGATCCACGGAACGCTTCGTCAGGACGAGGTTCGCGACGTATTCGCCAAAGGCCGGGCCGTTCTTGAATCCATGCCCGGAGCCGCCGCCCACGAGCCAGACGTTCGCGGCCTCGGGATGCCGGTCGGCGATATAGTGGCCGTCCCTCGATTTCTCATACTGACAAACCTCCGAGCCAATCAAGGGCGCGTCCTTGAGCGCCGGGAAGCGCAGCGCGAGATAACTTCTCGCGGCCTGAATCGCGGCGGCTGACGGTGTGCGTTCCTGCGTCTCCGGGTCAACCACCGGGCCGGCGGCGTCATCGGCCAGTTTGAAGCCGCGCCATTCGTTGCCGGGGATGCCGTAGAACTGGAGCTTGCCGTTGTCGATCCACGCGGGCGTGCCCTCTTCTTGATGGCGGGTATCGCCGGCGGGCGTGCCGAAGTAAAAGCTTTCCTGCCGGGTGGAAGAAATTTCCACCACGCCGGGGAAAATGCGCCCCAGCCAGGGACCGCAGGCGAACACATAAGCGTCGGCAGCCAGCGTCGAACCATCCGAGAGCACGAGTGGCTGCATCTCGCCGCCCGCGATGCGGCCCGGCGTCACGTGCAGTTGGCGAAATTCGCCCCCTTCGTTTTGGAACTCTTCCAACACAGCGGCACAAGAACGGCGGGCGAGCAGATAGCCGGCGTCCACCTCGCGAATCACCCACGGCACGCCCTGAAAGTTGATGTGCGGGAAGCGGCGCGCGGCCTCGTCTGCGGTCAGCTTTTCATAAGCGAATCCCCCGCCGTCGAGCAACGGCAGCGAGGCCCGTTCGTAGGTGTCATCCTCGGCGGCCATCCACAGCACTCCCGTCCGGCGATACAGCGGGCGCTGCCATCGCTTTTGGCTCTCCTTCCAGAGTTCCAGCGAGCGCGCGACGAGCTTGTAATACGGGCGGTCGGGGCCGTAGATCGCCCGGATGACGCGCGTCTCGCCGCCGGAACTCGCCCTCGTGTGGCCCGGCCCCCAGGCATCGACCAGCGTGACGCGCGCTCCCATGCGCCGCAGATGGAGCGCCGCCCAGCCGCCGAAGGCGCCGGCGCCAATGACCACCACATGACGGCGAGTGGCCTTCGTGCCGGGCGCGTTCGCGCACGAGAAACAATTCAGCGCCAGCAGCGCGGCGCCGGCCTTGAGGACGCTCCGGCGGGAAAGATGGCCGCTCGCGCTCACAGAAAAGATTTCAGTCCTGGCAGGGGGGACGGCGGAATTGAACGCCGGGGAATTCATGGACGAACCTTCCGACCTTTCGTTTGCAGTTCCAAGATCAAAGTTCCGCCCGGACCCACGGTGACGTCGAGTTCGCCGGCTTTCATTTCGATACCGGTGCCATCGGGCCAGGCGGCTCCAACTGGATTGTGTCGTGCGCCAAATAAGTCTTTCCGATCCCTCGGCAGCGGCCACATTCGTCAGGAGCCACAGCGTCAGGCCTGTGCGCGTGAAGTTTGCGGCGGCTCGCTTGACGGACGGAAGCGCCGTCGTAAACTCCATCCCCCAAGCCCTGAGCAATTCGCTGATCCGTCCTAAATCCAGTTTCCTATCAGTCAGTTTCAGTTCAGTTTCAGTTCAGTTTCCTATCAGTTCAGTTAGTTCTTGCTCACTGATTCTCTCCATGCCCTGCAGGCCGCCAAAGCTCAGGTCGCCGCATTGGAGCAGCAGGTGGCTGCCGAGCGTCGCTCAGCCCTGGCCGCCTTGCCCTCCTAATACAGCTTTGCCGACATGGACTCCTTCATCCGCGTCCTGCGTGAGACCCAGGGTGCGCGCCGTCCCCGCCTCACCGATGCCACCCGGACCGAGGTGAAACAATCGCTCGCCGCGGGCAAGACCGGGGCCGAGATCGCCACCGCCGCGGGCATCTACCTGCCCAGCAGCCAAGCCATCAAGAAGTCCCTCGGTCAGGTCAAGCCGCGGAAATACGGTGCGTGGCGCGCACTTGGTCTCTATCAGGCAATCAGCCAAGCGACCGGGTGCTTGATGCCCGCATCGAGGGTCGCGAGCCGCGCGCCGTGGGCAGCAGCCAGCTCGCACAGGTAGTGGTCGCTCACCTCCTTGTGCGTGCGGATATCATGCCGCAACAGGCTGGGCTTGCTCCCGCTGCGTCGGACGCCAAGAGTGATCGGCGCGTGGAAATCGAATACACCGCATCGGCGTTGGCGGACTTTCGCCGCCTGCCGCCCCGTTTCAGTGACCAGATCACCCGCAAGATCGAGCGCCTCCGCGGCGGATTGGTTGGCGATGTCAAGGCGTTGAACAACGCTGAGGCCGGCTATCGCTTGCGCTCGGGAGATTTTCGCGTTTTGTTCGACAGTGACGGAAAAACCGTTGTTATCCGCAGAGTCCTCAACCGTCGCGATGCCTACCGTTAACCCAGCTCCCGCCCCCCGCCTTGCCGTGCAGCGCCGCCGCGCCGCCCGGAAGATCGCCGTGTTGCGCGGTGAAGTGGACGACTTGCGCGACTCGCTCGACCTGCTGGATGCCCGCGCCCGTGATGACGGCGCCCGTTACTCAGCGGATGAAGTGCGGGTGAAGCTGGGGTTGCTGCCGCTCAAGCGCTGAATGCTAAGACATTCCCCGCAGTTTGCTGCGGGGTTTCCAAAGTGAGATTAGGACGCTGCCCGGCCTGCCCCGTGCCAGCGGGCCAGGCCGGGCAGCGTTCAATCCGGCTCGGACCCGGTGGGCCCCGTCAGCTTCAGGCAATCAGCCAGGCGACCGGGTGCTTGATACCCGCGTCGAGAGTCGCGAGCCGCGCGCCGTGGGCGGCGGCCAGCGCGCACAGGTAGTGGTCGCTCACCTCCTTGTGCGTGCGGATGCCCTGCGCCCGGAGCGCGGAGGCGGGCGGCAACTTTTCGATGAAACGGTGGCGCCGGCCAAGGCTCGCGGTGAACTGCGCCAGCGCGTGCTCGGCGTCGGCAAAACCAGCCGCGATGGTTTTGTCCGCCATCGACACGCGGATGAAACTCAGTTCGGTAAAGGCACATCCGAGCACCACCGGGGATTCCTTCGCGAACCAGGCATGAGCCCGGCCGTGCAGGCTATGCACATTCCACAGCAACCCGACCAGGGCGTTGACATCGAGCAGGCAGGGCTTGCTCACAGCAACTCAGCGTTGAGCCGGGCGATCTCCGCCGCCGAGACCTTGCGGGCCGGGCGGGCCGCCGCGACCATGACCGGCAAGCCGGAAACGGCATGCCGGACCGACCGATAGGCGCGGGTCTGGGCCATCGGGCGCAGGAAAATCCCTCCCTCGCGAAACTCGACCGACAGCCGCTCCCCCTGGCTGAGGTGCAGCTTGCGCCGGGCGGCCGAGGGCAACACCAATTGCCCCTTGCTAGAAAGTGTCGTTTGCATGGCTTACCTCATCTTACGTCCCGGCTGGACCGTCAAGCTTGGACCGGATGATTAATCACCCGCCGCCGTGCCCGGGATGTGCCCCGGTTTCAGCGTGCGCCGGTAGACTTTGCGGACGGCTTCGATTTCGCGCAGGAGTGCCGTGCGCATCCGCAGCACGCGGCGCCGGGCCAACGGCGCCCGCAACAGCACGACGGCCGTGCGCACGGCGCCGAAAAGCCGGCCGATCTCCTGCCGGTAATAATGTCCGACGAGGCCGGTCACCGGGAGCAACAGTCCATACCAACCGGCGCGCGGCCAGCCCAACCAGACCCACGCCAGGGAGAGGTAGCCGGCGAAGAACGCGCCGTAGAAGAAAAGCCCGAGTAGCATCCGCGCGTGCGCCAGTTGCGCTTTGCGCTTCGGGGCTTCGGTCACGCGGCCGGCGAGGGCGTCGAGCAGCCGGGTCGGAGGCCGCCAGTGCAGCCAGCCGACCAGCGCGACAGGGAACAGCAGCAGCGCGATCAGACCGAGTCCGATGCTTCGTGCCGTGGCGTGGCGGTGCGAAGCGAGCGTCTCGACGTCGGCGTCGGCGAGATGCAACTGGCGCAGCACCCGCTCATAGCGGTGGAGGTGCGCGAGGAAGGCGCGGGCGCGCTCCGGCATCTCGCGATGGGCGAATTCGCACGCGTCCACGATGGTCTGGGTGAGCAGCACCTCCTCGGTGAGCGCGGGCATGGGCGCAGTGACCACGAGGTTGCCGAGGCGAAGCTTGGGCAGGTAGAGCCGCTTGACGGCGTCCACCATGTGCTCGAGCTCCATCTGTGGCACGTGGACGAGCAACGCCTGCATCCGCCGCGCGAGCTTGGCGGTGAGGCCGGTGATGCACTCCTTGCGGCGCTCGGCGTATTGCGGGAGGAAGCTGGCCACACGGATGGGTTCGCCGAAATAGACCAGCACCTCGCTGCGGTAGCGGTCTTTGGCGGAATAGGTCAGGCCGAGCGGCACGATTTGCAAACCGGCGCCACCCGCCTGCCGCGACTCGAAATCGAGGGCCAGCCGGGCCGCCCCGGATTTCAGCGCCTTGAGCCGCGCGTCGTCGTAAGTGACCCCCTCGGGGAAGATCACCACGCCGCCGCCACCATCCAGCACGCGGTAGGCAGCGCCAAAACTATCGGTCACCGAGCGCATCGCCGCCGGGTCGTCCTGCAGGCGGTTGAGGGGGATGATGCCGCAGTGGCGCAGGAGCCAGGCGAGCGGTTTGAGGCGGAACAGCTGGGCCGTCGCCAGAAAATGGGCGCGGCGCGGAAGCGACGTGCTGACGATGAACGCGTCCGTGACCGAACCGGGATGGTTGGCGACAAACAGCACGGGGCCGGACGGCACGCGCTCGGCGTGGAAAATCTCGATGCGCCGAAAATACACCCCCAGCAGCAGCCGCACCAGCGCCTCGGCACCCAACACGATGCATCTGGCGAGGACGGACATGCGGCCGGAAGCCTACTTGGACTTCATCACCCACACCCCGCCCCACGGGCCCTCGGGCGGGTGGGCCTTGAGGTATTCGCAGCGTTCGATGTAGGTCGTGCTGAGCTTGTCGCCGGGGTGCAGGGCGAGCGCCTCCTGGAACTGCCTGATGGCCCGGTCGAATTCGCCCTTGCGATAGTAACCGAGGCCGCCACGGAACAGTCCGATGACCTCGGGCATGTGCGGGAAAGTCTCCTCGGTGTGGTAATCAAGCACCTCATACACGCCGATGGGCTCGGTCTTGCCCTTGACGATGACGAGGTCGATCTCGCGCATCCGGTAGGTGCCCTTGAGCTTCCGGTAGGTGAATTCGGAGCAGAGGATCTGGGCGGAGTATTCCTTGCAGGCGCTCTCGAGGCGCGAGGCGAGGTTTACGCCATCGCCAATGACCGTGTAGTCCATCCGCTTCGGCGAACCGATGTTGCCGGAGACCACCTTGTCGGTGTTGAGCCCGACACCCATCAGGATGGGTTTCTGGCCGCGGGCTTGACGGCGCTGGTTGAGCGCGCGCAGCTCGGTGATCATCTTGATCGCGGCGCGCATCGCCCGGTCGGGATCGTCGCCACGCATCACCGGGATGCCGAACTCGGCCATGATCGCGTCGCCGATGAACTTGTCGAGCATGCCGCCCTCGTCGGTGATGCATTGCACCATGAGGGTGAAATATTCGTTGAGCAGCGCCACGGTGCCCTGGGCCCCAAGCTCCTCGGTGAGCGTGGTGAAGGCGCGGATGTCGGAGAAAAGCATCGTGGCCTCGACGCTCTGGCCGCCGAGCGCTTCGCCGCCGGCGGCGAGCAGCTGGTCGGCCAGGCCGGGATCCATGTAGCGCGCCATGGTGGACTTCATGCGCTTCTCGCTGCTGATGTTCTCGATCATCAGGAGCGAACCGAGCCGCTTGCCCTTGAGGCTGACCAACTGCTGGAGAGTGAGGTTAACGCTGAGTTTTTCGCCGCGGGCCTCCATGGCCGCGTCCATGAGCACATCGCTCTTGGCGCCGGGAGCCTCGAGGACCTTGAGCCGCTCCACCAGCCAGGCGTTGGTTCCGGTGAAGAACTCGGCGGCGGTTTTGCCGAGCACGTCGGCCTCGCGCGCCTTGAGAATCCGGTAGCCGGCGGCGTTGCAGGTGTGGATGCGGCCGTCCTCGGTGAGGGTGATGACGCCGTTCGACATGCTCTCCAGCATCGACTGGTTGTAGTTCTTCATGTTCTGCACGTCGTCGAAGAGCTTGGCGTTTTCGAGGGCGATGGAGACCTGGGCCGTGAACGCCTTGAGGCGCGCCTCGTCCTCGGCGGTGAAGGGGCCGCCGCGCTTGTTGAGCGCCTGGGTGACGCCGATGCACTTGCCGTGCTTGTTCACCACCGGCACGCAGAGGATGGAGCGCGTGAAATAGCCGGTCTTTTTGTCGAACGCGGGATTGAAGCGCAGGTCGGCGTAGGCGTGCGGGATGTTGATCGTCTTGGCCGACTGGAAGACCGCGCCGGCGATGCCCGCGTGGTTGGGCAGCTTGATCTGCACGGCGTTCAGCCCCTCGCCCACCTCGGACCAGAGCTCGTTGGTCTTCTCGTTGTTGAGGAAGAGCGTGGAACGGTCGGCCTTCAGCATGCGGGTGGCCTCGCTCATGACCCGGCGCAGCAGCACGGAGAGGTCGAGCGAGCTGGTGATGTCGGCCACCAGGTCGAGAAACTCCATCTCCTGCTGCCGGGTTTTCTTCATCTTCTCGATGAACTGCGAGCTTTGCAGGGCGACCGAGGCCTGCGTGGCCATCGCCTCCAGCACGTCGAGGTCCTCGGCGTTGAAGCGGCCCTCCCGTTTGTTCAACGTCTGCACGACCCCGATGATTTCGCCCCGCGCGGTCTTGATCGGCGCGCAAAGGATGGACTGGGTGATGAAGCCGGTCTTGCGGTCGATCTCGTCGTTGAAGCGCTCGTCCTTGTAGGGATCGTGGATGATCAGCCCCTGGCCGGACTGGAAAACGACGCCCGCGATGCCGGAGTTGTTGAGCAGGCGGATCTCGCGGTTGAAGGTGCCCTGCGCCGCGCGCGAATAGAGTTCGTTGGAGGCCGGGTCGTTCAGAAACAGCGTGCCGCGCTCGGCATTGGTTTCGTTGGCGGTGAGCTCGACGAGCGTGGCGAGCAGTTCGTCAAGGTTGTCGATGCTGGCGACCCGCTGCGAAAGCCGGATGAGCATCTCGGTCCGCCGGAGACGGGCGCGGAGGCTGGCGACACTTTCGCGAACCGGAGCCCGGTTGGCGGCGCGGGGCGCGGGGCGCTTGGATTTAGCGGGCATGGGGTTTCTCCAGTTGCTCGCGCAGGCTGGCGATGGTGCCCCGCAGCTGGCGGATCTCGTCCTGACTGGTGCGGACGGATTTTTCCGACTGCTCGGCGTGTTCGTGGCGGAGACGTTCCATCTCGTCGCGCAGTTTTTGCACGGTGCCTTGCAACTGGCGCGCATCGTCCTGACCGGCGGCGATGGCGGCCTGCACCGCCGCATCCTTGTCACTCTGCAGTGTTTGCAAGCCATCGCGCAGCGAGGCCGCCGTGGTGCGGAGCTGACGTGCCTCGTCCTGGGCGACGGCCACGGCGGCTTGCACCGCCTCGTCGCGCGCGGCCTGCACGCGCTGGGCGAGCAACAGCTCGGGATTGTCCGTCTCTTCGAGGCCCGGTTTCGGTTGCGTCAGCGCTTTGTCCACAGTGGGCCAGTTTCCGGCCAGCGCCGATGGCGGCAAGCCGAGAATGCGGGTGGAGCGCGTTGCCCTCAACGCGCTTGCCCGGTCCAAAAAAACGCGTTGGGGGCAACGCGTTCCACCCTACAGCAAATCGGCGGCAAGTTCGGCCAGTTTGGAGCGTTCGCCCTTGGACAGCCTGACGTGGGCGGCCAGGGCGTGGCCCTTCATCCGGTTGTGGCAGTAGACGAGGCCGTTGCTGCGCGAATCAACGTAGGGGTTGTCGATCTGCGCCGGGTCGCCGATGAGCACGAGTTTCGAGCTTTCCGCGATGCGGGTGATGACCGTTTTCACCTCATGCGGGGTCAGCTGCTGCGCCTCGTCGAGAATGAAGAAGCGGCGGGCGATCGAGCGGCCGCGGATGAAGCATAGCGCCTCGATCTCGACGACGCCGCTGTTGATGAGCCGTTCGTAGGGTTTGACCAGCGGGGCGCCGCCGTGATGATGGCCGTTGTTGTGCACCGGCTGCGGTGACGTCATGAGCGCCCTGGCGTCGTCCCGCTTTTTCTTTTTCTTGCCGGATTTCTTGCTGGCGAATTGCGGCTCTTTCTGGGGCTTCGAGGGCATCAGCACCTCGAGCGCGTCGTGGTAGGGTTGCAGCCAGGGCTTCATCTTTTCCTCGAGCGTGCCGGGAAGGAACCCGATGTCCTTGCCCAGCGCGATGACGGGACGGGAGATGGAAAGGCCGTCGTAGCGCGAACTTTCGTCGGTCGTCTGGAAAAGCGCACAGGCCGTGGAAAGGAGCGTCTTGCCGGTGCCGGCTTTGCCGAAACAGGTGACGAGCGCGATGCTGTCGTCCATCAATGCGTCGACGAAAAACTGCTGCTCGAGGTTGCGCGGGCGGATGGGGATGCCGCCGGGGGCCTTGACGAAATCGGGCAGATGGAGCCGACGGACGATTCTGTTGCCATAATAGCGGCCGGGCATCGTCTTGCCCTCGGGCGTCATGAGCAGCACGTATTCGTTGAGGTAGAGCAGTGCCGCCAGGTCCTCGGCCAGCTCGAACTCGCCCTCGGAGCAGAAGCGTTGCATCTCGTAGACATCGAGCGGGACGGTGCGGTAGCCGTCGTCATCGGCCGTGGCCTCGGGCACCTTGTCGTTGAGGTAGTCCTGGGCCTCGAGACCGACGGCGCGGGCCTTGAGCTGCACGTTGACATCCTTCGTGACGAGGATGGTGGGCGGCGGGTTGGTCTCCTGGATGAAGAGGGCGCTGGCGATGATGCGGTTGTCCTTCTTGGTGAAGTCCGAGAGCACGGCGCGCAACCGCTGCATGGCCGGCGACGACCAGTTGTTCTCCACCAGATAGCGGTTGATGATGACCGACAGCGTGCCCCCGCTGGGCAGCTTGACCCCCTCGTGCATCGAGCGCGAGTCCGGCAGGAGTTCCTGCAGGATGCGGTGCACGCGGCGGGCATTGCGGCCGCGCTCCGTGGACTGCTCGCTTTTGATCGCATCGAGCTCCTCAAGAACCTCGACGGGAATCGCCAGGTTGTTGTCCTCGAATTTGTAGATCGACTGCGGATCGTGCAGCAGAACGTTCGTATCCAAAACGTAGGTCTTGACCCTTACTTCTACGTAATGCTGCGGTGAATTTTGAACCGAGCTAATGGTGTTTTCCATCGAGTGGATAACTTGTGAACAACAAATGCATCCTCTTGGCGGGTTTGTAAATGCAGTAATTGCAAAATTGTGAATATTCGCGGCAACCAAACGGACCTATGCCCCCTGGTCTGCTTGGTTTCGCGGCCTGGGTGGCGGCCCCCAGAGCCGAATGATATGCTCGGCGAGATTTAGCAGGCTCACCCGGCGCAATCCACCCGCCCCGAATTCACGCAAGATTGGCACATGGGCGCTGCGCTCGACCAAGTGCTCCCAGAGCTCGCGCTCCAGCGTGCGCGCCATATCGCCCGGCCGGCCGGTCAGGGCGATATTGCTCACCTTGGCCTGCCAGTGCCGCCGCTCATCAGGTTGTTTTTCCCAGTAGGCAAAGAGGGCTTGTTCGCTGCGGTTGAGGCTCATCAGGGTGCTTTTTTACGGTTAAGGCGGCATTGCATTTGAACATCCACCTGCTATGGCTGTCGCTCACACTTCAACTATACACACCATGTGGCAAAAGCTTAAAGAACAACTCCCCGCTATAATCCTCACCGCTGCCCTCATCTTGGGCATCGCATTCTGGTTCAACCAGAAGATGGCCGCCGATCTGGCCGCCAAACAACAGGCCGAGATGGCCTTGTTGCGCGAGCAAACCAACGCCGAGATGAAGGCCTCCGCGGAAGAAACCCGGCGGCACATCGAATCGGTCAACCAGCTGCTCAAGGACGCCATCTCCAAGCGCGCCGCCGACGTCTTCATGACGGATGAAGAGGTGGCCAAGCTCAACGAGCAAAAGGTCAACCAGCTGGCTGAGGCCATTGCGGCGAAGGTCATGCCCTACGGCTCGAATATTCCCAAGACCCCCGAAGAGGCCGAAAAGCTTCAGAACGAGCAGGTCGACAAGGTGTCCAGCCGCATGGCGGAGAAGATCTCCCCCATCCTCTCCGAAATGGCCAAGGATCAAAACCTCACCCGCGAATCCATCAACGCCTACAGCCAGCGTATCACCGACCAGATCAGCGGCGTGCTGACCGGCGAGATGTCCCGCAACCAGCAACTTAACACCCAGCTCCTCACCTCGCAGGCCGTCGCCCAAGACTCGATGAAGCTCTCCCACGAGATCACCGCCCTCTACCTGAGCAGCTTCAAGGACCAGGGCCTGCTCACCCGCCTGCTCACGTTGCCGGCCAATGTCGTGCGCGACGCCGCCAGCATGAGCATCGTGAACAGCTCCGACCGCAAGAAAATCGAGGAACGCCTCGTGAGTCGGATGAACGAACTCGAGAAGCGTCTCGCCGAGGTCCAGGCCGCCGCACCCAAGAAATAACCGGTTGTTGCGTCCACCGCTCAAAGCCGCGCCCGCTGCGCGGCTTTTCTGTTTTCGCATTGCGAAGACAGTCCTCCGCAGGCTCGGCGAAGGAGGATATTTCATCCACGACTTGCGCCGGGCCGTTCCCTGATCCTATTCATGCGCTCCGCTCCCGCGCATGAACTCGCTCCACCTCACCTCAGCAGCCGCGCGCCGTTTCATGCGCCGCGCGCTGATGCTCGATGCTCCGGCGCCGGACATCGGCACCGCCCTCGCCCACCACGGCTATATCCAGATTGACCCGATCAACGTCACCGGCCGGATGCATGATCTCATCCTGACCGCGAAGGTGGCCTGATGCGCCATCTGCACGGGGATGGAGCGCCACTCCCTGCCGCCCCGCGCACCGCCTTCGAGCACCACATCCCCGCCGCCGGCATCCTCGCGGCCTTCACCCTGGACGCCTGGCCGCATCTGCAGGCGACCATGCGGGCCCGCCAGCACCGGACGAGTTCCTGGTCCGGCCGGTTCTCCCCACGGCAGAAGGAACTCGTGCCGCGTCTGCTGGCCGAGATCACCGCCCGCGGGCCGATGTGCTCGGAGGATTTCGCCGCCAGCGGCCGGGCCCGCTCCTTCTGGGGCGCGTCCACCCAGGCCAAGACCGCGTTGCAGAAACTTTTCTTCCACGGCCGCCTGCTCATCGCCCGCCGGGGCGAGGGCAACCGCCGCTACTACGACCTGCCGGAGCGCGTTCTGCCGGCCCGCGTGCTGGCCTTGCCTGAGCCGAGTAAAAAAGAATCCGCCCGCTGGGAAACCCTGCTCAAGTTGCGCCAACGCCGGCTGGTGTTGCTCAAGAAAAAAGAGCTGCCGCTGGTCGAGGATCTCGTCCAGCCGGTGAGGATTGACGGCCTGCCCCTGCTGCATTGCCTGCAATCCGACCTGCCCATTCTTGAAACTTGTCATTCTGAGCGCAGCGAAGAATCCACCGTCGCGCCCTTGTTACTGGCCCCTTTGGACCCTTTGATCTACGATCGTCGCCTGACCTCGGCGCTGTGGAATTTCGATTACACGTGGGAAGCCTATGTCCCGCCCGCCAAGCGCCAGCGCGGCTACTACGCCCTGCCCGTGCTCGCGGGCATTGAACTGGTGGGCCACGTGGATCCGAAAGCCGACCGCGAGCAAGGCCGGCTCCGCCTGATGTCGCGCCGCGTCCGCCGCGGTCATAAAATCACCGGCGCACTCTCCTCGCTGGCCGGTTTTCTCGGGTTGAAGCAATGGCGCATTGCATTTGCTCCGGCCTCCCGACGGCACCGTAGTAAGTCATGCCGCATCCCGTTCCCCGCCCCCAGCCGGAGAATGCCGGGCTGGTCTTCGTCGGTGAGCGTGTCGCTCTGACCGCTGCCATCCCGGCCCCAATGGCCGAACGGATGCTTGGCACCCGCAACCCCCACGGCAAATCCAACGCCGACGTTCTGCGCCAAGTCGCGACCGCCGGCGATCCCCGCCGTCCAACCAGCCACTGGCTGATTGATTTCCCGGCAGGCATGTGTGAACGCGAGGCCTCGCTCTACGAGCTCCCCTTCCACCACCTCATCCACACCAGGCAACCCACACGCGGCCGCTGGTGGGTGAATGCGCACGCCGACGAACGCCTGCGCGCCATCCTCGCCCGCCGCGAACGCTATCTCGCCACTCCTATCGGCGCCGGGCCGCCGGTCTGGACGTGGTTTGATTCCGCCCTCATCCCCGACGACACCCTGCTCGTGGTCGCGCGGGACGACGATTTCACCCACGGTGTTCTTGCCGCACGCCCTTTCGGGGTCTGGTGGCGCAAATACCATTCCCGCCGCACGCCCATGCGGGCCGTAAGCACCTACCCGTTCCCCTGGCCGCCCGGCACCGGCCTGAGCGCGCTCACCACCGCCCAGGAGGAGCACCGCCACACCGTGGCCAGGGCCGCGCGCCGCGGCGACCTGGATTCACTCAACGCGGCCGTGACCGCCGCCTACGGCTGGCCGGCCGGCCTCGACGAGGCCGCGTTGCTCCAGCACCTCGGCGATTTGAACCGGACGCGCAGCGCCTGACCCCTACGATTCAGCCGCAAGGGCCCCAGGCCGATGTCAACCAATAGTTGACATCAACCAAACCCGCACCGGGCTTTGTCTCACGGTTTTTCGCCGGCAAATTTCCAGGAGCTGCGGTAATCGCGCGGCAGTTTTGTGCCGGTCAGCAGTGCGCGCACCATCTCGATCGGCATGATGCCACCCTTCAGCACGCGGTCGTGGAAATCCTTTTCCTTCATTTTGCCGGTTTTCACGAGGTCGGCGTAGAGTGCGCGCAGTTGGATCGCACCCATCATGTAGCCCACCTGATAAAGCGGCGAGTAGTCGCCGTTGAACGAGCGGCGCACCTCGCCCGTCGCCGTGTGCCGGTCGTGGCCGACCGTGTTGACGAGAAAATCGATGCACTCCTGCGGGGTCCATTTGCCGAGGTGGAAGTTGAGCGAAAAGATGATCCGGGCGGCGCGGTGCGTGCGCCAGAAAAGCGCGCCGGCGCGGTCCTCCGGTGTCGCCACAAAGCCGAGGTCCCAGAGGTGGAACTCCCACCACAGCGCCCAGCCCTCCATCCAGAACGGCGTGTAGTAGAGCTGCCGGTGCGGGTTGAAGCGGTCGATATACCAGCCCTGCAGGTGGTGCCCCGGGATCAGTTCGTGGTGCACGACGGCGCGGCAGAAATGCCGGTTGTTGGCCCGCAAACTGTCGAGCTTGTCGGCGTGGTCCATCGTGTCGGTCGGGAACGAGACGATGATGCGGTCACCGCCGAGGAAGAACGGGTTCACCTTTTGCCGCTCAGGCGACATCATCGTCATCGTCCAGTCATCGATTGCGTGTGGCGGGATGGTGAGCAGGTCGCGTTTCAACAGGAAGTCCACCGCCTCGTAGGCCATCCCCGCGATGAGCGCCGGCTGCTCGCCCGGCGCCACATAATTGGCCTTCACCTGCTCCAGCGCGGCCTTCCAGTCGTCGCCGCGGCCCATCGCCTGGGCGACCTTCTTCCACTCGGCCTGGCACCAGGCGAGTTCCTTCTGCGCGACGGCGATCAGCTCGTCGGGTGTGTAGGGAATCATTTCGCGCTCAAGGTCGAGCTGGAGCCCCTCGGCGCCGATCGGATCGCCGACAATCGGCTCATCCTCGCCCGCCTTCACACCGACAATCTTCTCGCGCAGGAACTTCGCGTAGTCGCCCAGCGCCGTCTCCGCCTTCTTGTATGGCTCCCGCGTCCACCAGCCAAACTCCGGATCGTAGCCGTCGTAGAATTCGAACCAGTTTTTCAAGGTCTTGCCGAGTTCGTCCATCCGGTTCGCCGCGCGGAGGGCGGCGATCTTGCCCGGTTTGGCGCCGTCGCCTTCCAGGGATTTCTTCGCCGCCTCTATTTCCGTGGTGATCCCCGCCAGCGCGGCTCCGGCCGCCTTCGGGTCCACTTGCGCGAAATCCCGCCGTTTCTCCTGCAAGCCCGCGATGGCTTCGGCGAAACCCAGGAATGGCTTCATCTCGGCGCCGCGGGCTTCCTCCCGGTCGAGCAGGCCAAGCTGATAACGCAGGTTGAGCCGCATCAGATGCCAGTCGATCCGCCCCTCGACGCCCAGCGGCTCATAAGCCAGCGCCTCCAGCCTGCCCTGCCAAGCCTGATAAAACTCCCGCAGCCGCTTCAACTGCAAGGCCGAGCCCGGCACCGAGTAAATTTGCCGCAGCCCGTCGAGATCCGATTTGAAACGCTCAACCAGCTCGCGCAGTTCACTTGACTGCGGCTTGGCCAAGGCACTGAGGTCGGGCACGTAGAGCGCCGCGTCCCGCTGCGCCTGGGTGGGCTGGCCGTGGCGGAAATCCTCCGCCCCCGGCACCAGGTTGCACAGCCAAAGAAAACCAAGGATCCGGCCGGTCGGGATATTCATAGGGGATGCGTCAGTTTCCTGTTCTCGGAAAAAGCCGCAAGCGCGGAGTGCTGGCGGCTTGGTTGGATTTTACGCCACCATTCAGAACTTCCACTCCACCCCGGCAAATGCGCCGCGGCCGGGTTGCGGGTAGCCGTGGACTTCCTCGTAGGCCTCATCGAGCAGGTTCTCGACGCGCGCTTTCACCGCCATTCGGGGATTCACCTGCCATGCGCCGTAAACGCGCACCACCGTATAGTCCTCGGCGTCGATGGTGGCGAAGGTCGCCGCATGCACGTCCCGCCGGTCCGCCGCAAAGGCAACCCCGGCTCCCGCGCTGAAACCGCCACCGAAATCGCGCCACAGATCGAGCGACCCGCCGTTCCGCGGCCGGCGCAGCAGGCGCACGCCGCTCGTGAGATTTTCCGCCTCGAGGTAGGTGTAGGCCAGCCGCACCTCCACGGCGCCCGGCAGTGTGAACTTGCCGGCCAGCTCCAGGCCGCGGGTGCGCGCCGTGTCCACGTTGGCCGTCGTGCCGGGAAAAACCCCGAAATCAAACACGATCAGATTGCGGTAGCGCGTGTCGAACCACGTCGCGCTCAACACACCGCGGTTGTCCGCGAAGAAATAATCCACGCCGGCGTCCCAACCGCGCGCTTTTTCCGGCTGCAAGTCCGGGTTGCCCACGTAGAATGCGCTCTGCCCGTAGAGGTCCAGGAAACTTGGCGAGCGAAAGGCCGTGCCGTAGGTGGCGCGCACTTTCCACCGTGAATCCTTTGACAGCCACGCCGCGGTCGCGCGGCCCGTCGTGGCGCGGCCAAACGTGTCATGGTCGTCGCTGCGGAGCCCGGCGGTCAGGTAAACATGCTCGGCCGGTGTCCACTCGTCCTGCGCGAAGAACGCCAGCAGGCTCTGCCGCGCGTTGATGCTGCCGAAACCGGTGTTGCGCGTGTGGTTTGCCTCGGCGGTCAGGCCGCCGGTGACCCGGTGCTGCTCATTGAGCACGTAGGTGCTCTGCCAGTCGAACACGGTGCGGCGGTTCTTGACCACGGTCTCGCTCGCACCGGTATCCGACACGTAACGTCGGTTCTGTCCGCCGAGCACGACATGACTCGTGAGGCCCGGCGTGTGCGTGAGATCGGCGAACACGGTCGCCAGCTGGTTGCTCTCGTTCTCCTGGTTGTCGGGATCGTTGGCGCCGAAGCCGATCGCCGGCCCGGGCGAGCCGTAACGGCCGATGAACCCGCGCCAGGTCGCGCCCATGGTCGCCTTTCTGGAAATTTGCCGGTCGAGCCGGACCGCATAGGATACGCTGTCGAATGCGTTGTTTGGCCGCGCATTGTCCGTATGGCCCCCGGACGCGGAGAACGTGTAGGCGCGCCTGGCATCACCAGCCTGCGCACTGATCGCACCCTGCACGGTGCCGAATGAACCGGCTTCTGCCGCGAGGGTCGCACTCCCCGCGCCCGCGCCGCGCTGTCCGCGCAGGGCCACGACGCCGCCGATCGCCTCGCCGCCGTAAAGTGTGCTCTGCGGTCCGTGCGAAACCTCCAGGTTGTCGTTCGCACTGACGCCCATGCCGCCGAATGAAACCTGATAGTCCGTGTTGGGGTCGTTGAAGCGGATGCCGTCCACGAGGAACAGCGTCTGGTTCGAATTTGATCCGCGCAAAAAGAGCGACGTCACTCCGCCCGCCGCGCCGGAGGTGAAGGCCGGTGCCCCCGGGATGCGGCCGAGGGCGGAGCGCAGTCCGTTGAGTTGCATGCGCGCCAAGTCGGCCGCGGTGATCCGGTCCACATAGGTGCCGAGCGTCGTCAGCGCCGCGGGAGTGCGGGTCGCCGTGAAGACATAGACCGGCAATTGTTCCGGCTCGGCGTTCTGCGCGAAGACGGTGAAAGCCGGCACGAGGCCGGCGAGGAGGACAAGGCGTCGGAGCGACGCCGCGATGGTGGTGTTCATGTTCTGCTGATGCGGAGGCAAGAGCAGAGCATTTGGGTGGGCGGGGCTTTATGCCCCGACAGTCGCGGGATAAACCCGCTCCCACTTATTGAGCTTCCACTCCCACCCTTCAATGTGCGTTGAAGGTGAAACGCAGAGGCCCGCACTAGGCCGCCGCGTGGTGAGTTTCCGGGGGCAGGTGTTCGGACTCCGCATTTGCACGCCTCTGGCGTGTTGACCTCGCCCCTCGCCTTCACCGGTCACCCGATTGGCTTTGCCCGGCGCCTGCCGCCGGTGGGGGTCTGTGATGCGTTACCGCAGCGCAACTGTGGCCGGATCGCACGGCCTTCCCTGTTTCCCTGGAATTTGATGAAAGAACCTCAGGCCAGCCACCAATCCTCCCGGCCAGTCACTTACGCAAGCCCAATCCCGGCCAGTGTTTACGTCATAAGCCGGCCGGGGCGCAGCGCTGTCTTGCCTTTTCATATCATCAAATCTTGATGTAAGGATACTTAATTTTGCCGTGTCCACCCCCGCCCCGACTTCCGCCGAAACCGCCCTCCGCCGCCTGCTGACCGAGCGCGTCGTGATCCTGGATGGCGCGATGGGGACAACGATCCGCGATTACAACCTCACCGAACAGGATGTGCGCGGCGGGCGCTTCAAGGACGCACCCAAGGACCTCAAGAACAACGGGGACATCTACTCCCTCACCCGCTCCACCGAGATCGGAGACATTCACCGCCGTTTCCTCGAGGCCGGCGCCGACATCATCGAGACCAACACCTTTTCCGCCACCGCCATCGGCCAGAGCGAGTTCTTTCTCGAAGACCCGCGGGAAAAAGGCGGCCGCAAGGATCCGGCGTTCTACCAGGGTGTCATTGAAAACAAATTCCTCGAGACCCTCGCGTGGGACATCAACTTCCAGTCGGCGTCGCAATGTCGCACCTGGGCCGACCGCATCGCCAACGCCACCGGTCGGCGCCGCTACGTCGCGGGCGCGCTCGGGCCGCTGACAGTCTCGCTCTCGAACTCCCCCGATCACAACGACGCCGGCTTCCGCGTTGTCACTTTCGATCAGGTCAGGGCCGACTACCGCCGCCAGGCGCGCGCGCTCATCGCCGGCGGGGTGGACCTGCTGCTGGTCGAGACCGTCTTCGACTCGCTCAACGCCAAGGCCGCGCTCGTCGCCATCGAGGAAGTTTTCGCCGAGGACCATATCCGCCTGCCGCTCATGATCTCGGCCGCCGTCGGTCGCGGCGGCGAGACCATGATCTCGGCGCAGACCGTCGGCGCTTTCTGGCACGCCGTGCGCCAGCACCAGCCGCTCGCCGTGGGTCTCAACTGCTCGCTCGGCCCCGATCTGATGCGCCCGTTCCTTGCGGAACTGGGTGAGAAATCCGACACCTTCATTTCCTGCTACCCGAATGCGGGCATGCCGAATCCGCTCTCCCCGACCGGTTTCGACCTCGGGCCGGAGGACATGGGCCGTTACCTCGGCGAGTTCGCCACCAGCGGCCTGCTCAACATCGCCGGCGGCTGTTGCGGCAACACCCCCGAACACATCGCCGCCATCGCGCGTTCCCTCGCGCCCAAGCCCGCGCGCAAGGTGAACATCCTCGCGCCTGCGCCGCAGAATCGCGACGAATGGCGCGCGAGTTCTGCGGACGCATCCCGGGCGGCGAGCACGCCGCAACGGGACAGCTTCCGACCCCTCCAGCTGTCCGGCTCGCTGCCGTTCACGCACGACCCAAAGGTCTTTCTCATGATCGGCGAGCGCGCCAACGTCGCCGGTTCGCCCAAATTCGCCAAGCTCATCAAGGCCGGCAAATTCGAGGAGGCCGTCGCCGTCGCCCGCCAGCAGGTGGACAACGGCGCCAACGTCCTCGACGTGTGCATGGACGAGGGCCTGATCGACGGCGTCGCGGCCATGACGCGCTTCCTGCACCTCATCGGCAGCGAGCCCGAGGTCGCCAAGGTTCCCGTGATGGTGGACTCCTCCAAGTGGGAGGTCATCGAGGCCGGCCTGAAATGTCTTCAGGGCAAAGGCATCGTGAATTCCATCTCGCTCAAGGAGGGCGAGGCCAGATTCCTCGAGCAGGCCCGCGCCATCCTGCGCTACGGCGCCGCCGTGGTTGTCATGGCCTTCGACGAGAACGGCCAGGCCGCCACCTACGCCGAGAAAATCCGCATCGCCGAGCGCGCCTACCGGCTGCTGGTCGACGTCGTCGGCTTCCCGCCCGAGGACATCATCTTCGACCCGAACATCCTCACCGTCGGCACCGGCATCGAGGAGCACAACAACTACGCCGTCGATTTCATCGAGGCCACGCGCTGGATCAAAGCCCATCTTCCCCACGCCAGCGTCAGCGGCGGCCTGTCCAACATCTCCTTCGCCTTCCGCGGCAACAACGTCGTCCACGAGGCCATGCACTCGGCTTTCCTCTACCACGCCATCAAGGCCGGCCTGGACATGGCCATCGTCAACCCCTCGATGCTCGAGGTCTACGAGGAGATCGACAAGAACCTCCTCGCCCACGTCGAGGATGTTCTGCTCAACCGCCGCCCCGACGCCACGGAGCGCCTCGTCACGCTCGGTGAGCAACTGAAGGCCGCCGCCGCGGGCGAGCTGCCGGGGGAAAGCACCGCGCCGTTTGCCGTCGAGGTATGGCGCTCGGGCACCGTTGAGGCGCGCCTCTCCCACGCCCTCGTCAAGGGCATCGACCTCTACATCAACGAGGACACCGAGG
>LNEH01000151.1 GCA_001464505.1 Verrucomicrobia bacterium Ga0077533 | reverse complement strand
CCTGTTGGTGTTGCACTTCCTCACCCACAGGCTCTGACGATGCCCCGGGACGGAATTCTTTCCAGCCAGTTCTCATTGGTGAGAACCACATACCTTCACCGATGGACACGGATCAAACATCCTTTGCGTGTCATCCTGAGCAAAGCGAAGGATCCAACTCATTCGCGGATGCAGTGGATTCTTCGCTCCGCTCAGAATGACATGGATTTGAATCCATCCGTGCTCATCCGTGAAATCTGTGGCTAACCAGACTTGAGCTTGTCTCGCACCGTCAGGAGCTGGGCGGCGATGCTGAGGGCTATCTCCCGCGGGTCGTTGTTGCCGAAGGGGAGGCCGACAGGGCAGTGAAATTGTTTCGCGCGCCTCGCGGGCAGCCCGGCGGCGATCATTTCTTTTTGCAGCACCTTGGCCTTGGCGGCGCTGCCGATGACACCGACGAAAGGGAAGTTCCGCTCGGCCAGCGCGCGCTGAAGCACGGGGCGGTCAAAGGAATGCCCCTTGGTCAGGCAGAGCAGGAAGGCGTGGTCCGGCATCGTCGGCACCAGATCCGCGGGCTCGGGAGCCTCCACGTAACGGGCGTTGCGGGTGCGCGGGAGCTTGTCGAGCCACTCGCGGCGCGGGTCCACGACGGTGAGCTGGCAGTCGAGTGGGGCCAGCACGGGCACGAGCGCCTGCACGACATGCCCGGCGCCAAAAACCCAGATGGGCCAGGCGGCCCCGGCGCCGCCCCCGGCGTGCGGCTCGAAATACAGTTTCACCGAGCCACCGCAGGTCATGCCGACATCGGTGCGCAGCGCCCAGTTGACGAAGCGCGGGGCCGGGCCGCCGGCCGTGAGCATTTCCTGGGCGAGCCCGATGGCCTTGGCCTCGACCTTGCCGCCGCCGACGGTGCCGGTGTGCAGGCCGGCCAGGGTGACGAGCATCTTGGCGCCCGCATCCTGCGGCGTGCTGCCAAGGGAATCGGTCAGGATGACAAGCACAAAGGCCGGGCCCTCGCGCGCGAGGGTGGTGAGTTGCTCGTAGAACGTGCCGGTGGTTTCGGACATTTGGCTAATGGCGGGACGAAGCTCCAAGCTCCAGTGAAACACCATGAAGAAATAACCGGAAACCGGGTTTGGCTATTTCAAATTCTCAGGAGCTTGGTGGTTGACACATGGCGTTTAGGCGGCCCAAGGCCCCTAGCCCTGGAAGGAGGTGCGGCGCCACTCCTGCCAGCGCTCGCGCCCGGCGAACATCGGCACGGAGTCAGCCACCGGCGTGTCTTTCACGAGGAGAAAATAGCGGGCGAACAATTCGTCGGCCGTGCCCCAGGCGAAGCCATAGGGCGGGCCCTCCGAGAGCACCGGTTTTTGGTAATAAAAGTAACCGAAGAGCGAGCCTTGGTATTTCAACAGATTGGCCATGCGGGCGCGGTAGACCTCGCGCCGGTCGGGCAGCAGCGAGCAGAGGAAGGCGCGTTCGTAGACATAGTCGAAGGAGGCGGGCGCAAAGTCGTGGGTGAAGAAATCCCCGAGAATGATGCGACTGGCGAGGGCGGTGCCGTTGAGCCGGCGGGAGCGTTCGACCGCCCCGGGGGCAAAGTCGATCGCGGTCACGTCATACCCCGCCTGGGCAAAAGCCCGGATCTCATGACCGAGGCCGCAACCGGGAATGAGCACCTTGCCGCGGGCTTGCGGATTGGATCCTGTGTCCTTGCGCTTGAGAAATTCCTTCAGATCACCGGGCACGCCGTCGAAATCCCAGGGCGTGTTCACGCTGAGGTAGCGTGAGCTCCAGTATTCCGGGTGGTCAGGGGGTATGTCATCCATCATGGCGGGGCGGGAAAAGGAGGAACAGAGGGCCAATTTGGGCGCGGTTAGTCAAGTCCGACCACCCGGCGCAGGGCAAAGATCAAATCAGCTGGGCACGCAAATGAGCCCCAGCTTCATCTTCCCTTCTTCCCTGATCATCGACTGGTTCCATGGCGGCTCTCAGCCTTCGCCAAGGCTACGGCTGACAGGCCAAGTGATGCGCTCAGATGAGCCCGAGTTTCATTTTCCCCTCTTCAGAAATCATGGACTGATTCCAGGGTGGCTCCCATGTAATTCTCACGTCGGCGTTGGCGACGCCGGGGACGAGGAGAATCTTGCCCTTGGCATCCTCGGCGATGGCCGGGCCCATGCCGCAGCCGGGCGCGGTGAGCGTCATGGCGACATCCACCTTGAAGCCGCCGTCGTCCTGCTTGCTGACATCCATCGTGTAAACTAGGCCGAGGTCGACGATGTTGACGGGAATCTCGGGATCGAAAACCCTGCGCAACTGGCCCCAGATGGCCTCGGGGTCGGGCGCACCGTCCGCCAGCGTGGCGGCGGTGACCGTCTGCACGGCGACGGTCTCGCCGATCGCGTCAGCGTCCTTGCCGTCGAGCCGGAAGAGGCCGGTCGAGGTCTGCACGGTGTAGCTGCCGCCGAGCACTTGGTGGATGAAGACGGTGTCGCCGGCGAAGAGCGTCTGTTTGTCGCCGCTCGGAATCTGCGTGACGGTGATCTCGCGGGTCAGGGTGCGGTCGCGTTTGTCGGTGGTCATGGAAAGTAGCGAGTAGTGAGTAGCGGGTAGTGAGTAGGTGGCGAGTCGGTAATCGATGGGCAAGGTGAGTGGGGTTGGCGAGATGCTCGCTAGTCGCTACCCACAACTCGCTACTGGTTGCGGAATTTTTCCCGGATGATCTCGGTCAGCCGGTCGTGCAGTTCCTGGTGCTCCAACTTGCCGAGGACCTCCTCGAAGAAACCAAACACCAGCAACTCCTGCGCCTGGGCGGCGCGGATGCCGCGGGATTCAAGGTAGAATTCCTGCTCGCGGTCGATACGGGAGGAGGTCGCGCCGTGGGTGCAGCGCACGTCGTTGGCCTGGATCTCGAGGCCGGGGAGCGAGTTGGCCTCGGCTTCGTCACTGAGCATCAGGTTGCGGTTGCTCTGGTAGGCGTCGGTCTTCTGGGCGTCGGCATCGACGACGATGAGGCCGGAGAAGATGGTCTTCGCCTGGTCGAGCAGGGCGTTTTTGTAGAGCAGGTTCGAGCTGGTGTTGGGCGCCTGGTGGATCTGGAGCGTGCGCTGGTCGAATTCCTGCGTGCCGTGCGCGACGGTGAGCGCGAGCATC
This sequence comes from Verrucomicrobia bacterium Ga0077533, assembly GCA_001464505.1. Taxonomy (GTDB): domain Bacteria; phylum Verrucomicrobiota; class Verrucomicrobiia; order Opitutales; family Opitutaceae; genus Lacunisphaera. The sequence goes on along the minus strand of LNEH01000151.1, from coordinate 6,942 downwards.
TCCGAATGCGCGCCAGGCGCCTGAAGCTGGGAAAAGCTTTCATGGCGGGCCTGGCGCGCACCGGCGTGGAGATTGAGGGAAAGCACCCTGGCGTCACGGCGGGCGACGGTGGCGTTGAACTGGAAGGAGAGCGTCGCCCGGCTCCAGTCCTGCATGGCCAGGTAGGTGACGGACGCGCCGTGGCCGGCGTAGAGGTCGTTGCCGCCGCAGGCGAAGTGAGCCTCGGCCGGCTTCTCCGAACGGAAGAAGTCGGCGACGGTGATCTTCGCGTTCTCCCCGGCGATGACGAGCGTGTGCGGGAAGACCGCGGCGCCGGCACCGGAGGCGTAGTGGAACACGCCGACCGGCAGCGTGGCGGTGACGCCCTTCGGCACATAGATGAACGCGCCGTCCTCGAGGAAGGCCTCGTGCAGCGCGGCGAACTTGTCGGAGCCGAGCTTGGAGGGTTGCGCGAGCAGGTGAGACTTCACGAGGTCGCCGTGCTGGAGCAGGGCGTTCTGCAGGGTGTCGAAGATGATGCCCGCGCCGGCGGTGCTGGCATCGAGCGGTTGCGCGGCGACGAGCCGGTTGTTGGCGAACACGAGGTGGCCGGCGCCGGTGACGCCCAGTTCGCGGTGCGCCAGCTGGTCGAAACGGACGGGGGCCGGCAGGTTGAAGCCGTCGAGTGTCAGCGTGGAGAGGTTGGAGAAGCGCCAGCCCTCGTTGGTGCGTTGCGGCATGGGCGCGGCGGCGAAGCGCGCGTAGGCGGCGCGCTTGCGGTCGAGCCACCACGCAGGCAGGTGGGCGCAACGCGCCAGCGATTGCTCGAAGGCTTCTGGGGTGAAAGACCCGACTAGGTAAGTGGAAGAGGCGACGGACATGGGCAAAAGGCGGAAGGACTGAAAGGCTGAATAGCTGAAGGATTGGCGGACTGGAGTTGAATGAGTGGTCGGGCGTTTCAGCCCTTCAGTCTTTCAGCTTTTCAGCCCTTTGCGGGCGTCAGCCCACCGAGCCCTCCATCTCGAGGTCGATGAGGCGCTTGAGCTCGACGGAATATTCCATCGGGAACTGGCGGGCGAGGTCGTTGATGAAACCGTTGACGGCGAGACTCATCGCCTGCGCCTCGGTGAGGCCGCGCGACTGCATGTAGAAGATCATATCCTCGGAAACCTTGGACACGCTGGCCTCGTGCTGCGTGGCGTTGCGGTCGCCGCGCACGGAGATGGCGGGGTAGGTGTCGGTGCGGCTGTTGGTGTTGATCAGCAGCGCGTCGCACTCGGTGTTGTTCTTGCAACCCTTGAGGTGCTTCGGGATGTGGACGACGCCGCGGTAGGTGGAGCGGCCCTGGCCGACGGAGATGGACTTGGCGATGATGTTGGACGTCGTGTTGTTCGCCGCATGGATCATCTTGGCGCCGGTGTCCTGATGCTGGCCGTCGTTGGCCAGCGCGATGGAGAGCACCTCGCCGCGGGCGCGCTCGCCCTTCAGGACGACGCCCGGGTATTTCATGGTGAGGCGGCTGCCGATGTTGCAGTCGATCCACTTGATCTCGGCGTCCTCGTGCGCGACGCCGCGCTTGGTGACGAGGTTGAACACGTTGTTGGCCCAGTTCTGGACGGTGATGTATTGGATCTTGGCGCCCTTGAGCGCGACGAGCTCGACCACGGCGCTGTGCAGCGTGGAGGTGGAGAACTTCGGGGCCGTGCAGCCCTCCATGTAAACCACCTCGGCGCCCTCGTCGGCGATGATGAGGGTGCGTTCGAACTGGCCGAAATTCTCGGCGTTGATGCGGAAGTAGGCTTGGAGCGGCTGCGCGACCTTCACGCCCTTCGGCACGTAGATGAACGACCCGCCGGAGAACACGGCGCTGTTCAGCGCGGAGAACTTGTTGTCGCCGGTCGGGATGACCTTGCCAAAGAATTTGCGGAAGATTTCCGGGTGCTCACGCAGCCCCTCGGTGGAATTGCAGAAGATGACGCCCTGCTTGGCGACGATGTCCTTGATGTTGGAGTAGGCGGCCTCGGAGTCGAACTGGGCTTCGACGCCCGCGAGGAACTTGCGCTCCTGCTCGGGGATGCCGAGGCGCTCGAAGGTCTTCTTGATGTCGTCCGGCACCTCGTCCCAGGTGCGTTTCGGCTTCTGGCCCTGCGAGAGGTAATAGCGGATCTTGGCGAAATCGATGTTCTCGAGATCCTTTGTCGCCCAGTGCGTGGGCATCGGCTTGCGGAGGAAAGTTTTCAGCGCCTTGAGGCGGAACTCGAGGATCCACGGCTCCTCCTTCTTGACGGTGCTGATGTAGCGGACGGTGTCCTCGGTGAGGCCCGTGCCCGCGTCGAAGGCGTAGTCAACCTTGTATTGGAAGTCGCCTTTGGTCTGGTCGATGCCGGCGACGGGGTTGGCCGCCGCTTCGTCAGCGATGGGGGTCGCGGGATCGGTGTCGGAAAGAGGCTTCATGATGGGCGGGGGCGGTTGGTCGGCTGGATTCTTCGCTGCGCTCAGAATGACAGATTGAGGGGATCGGGGTCAGGCGGTGGCGGGGGCGAGTTCCTGCTTCAACCAGTCGTAGCCCTTGGCCTCCAGCTCGAGGGCCAGCGACTTGTCGCCGCTTTTCACGATGCGGCCGTCCCACAACACGTGAACGTAGTCCGGCACGATGTAGTCGAGCAGGCGCTGGTAGTGGGTGATGAGCATGATGCCGGGGGCGGACGGGCCGCTCCGCTGGGCGTTCACGCCATCCGCGACGATGCGCAGCGCGTCGATATCGAGGCCGGAGTCGGTCTCGTCCATCAGCGCGATTTTCGGTTCGAGCATCGCCATCTGGAGGATTTCGCAGCGCTTCTTCTCGCCGCCGGAAAAACCGTCGTTGACCGCGCGGGAGGTGAACTTCCGGTCGATCTTAAGCAGATCCATCTTCGCGTAGAGCTTCTTGTAGTAGGCGGTCGCGTCGAGCTCCTCGCCCTCGGCCAGGCGGGCCTGCACGGCCGCGCGCAGGGAGTTGGCGATCGAGACGCCGGGAATCTCGCTCGGGTATTGGAAGGCGAGGAACAGCCCGCTGCGGGCGCGCTCGTCGGGCTGCATCGCGAGGACAGATTTGCCGTCGAGCCGCACATCACCCTCTGTGATGGTGTAATCGGGGTGGCCGGCGATGGCTTTGGCGAGTGTGCTCTTGCCGGTGCCGTTGGGCCCCATGATGGCGTGCACCTTGCCCTGCTGGATCGTCAGGTTCAGGCCCCGGACGATGGGCTTGTCGCCGATGCTGATGTGAAGGTCTTTGATTTCGAGTTGGCTCATGAAGAAAGTGAAAGGGAGAGTGAAAGTATCTTGGGTGTCATCCTGAACGAAGTGAAGGATCCAGAATGATGTTCGGTGGCGGTTGTGCTGCTGGATTCTTCGCTGCGCTCAGAATGACAGGTTGCGCGGATGGTGGTTAATTCGTGCCGTGGGGGTTGTCGGCCGCGCGGCCTCGCCCTACGACCAGCTCAGGGCGTGGTGAGCCTGCCGAACCACGAAAGGTGAGTTCGACGCTGTTCGCGTCGAAGCCCGGCGGCAGCAGTTCCTGCAGGCGCTTCATCGTGTCGGCCGGCAGATCGATGTCATGCACCTGGCCGGTCGTGTCGTCGTGGAAATGCGCGTGTTCATGCAGGTTGGGGCAGTAGCGGGTGGGCGCGCGCTCGAGGTTCACCTGGCGGATCAGGCCGCACTGCACGAGGGTTTCGAGGCAGTTGTAGACGGTGGCGAGCGAGATGGTTGGCATCTGCGACTTCACGCGGGCGAAAATTTCATCGGCGGTCGGGTGGTCGCGCTTGGAGAGGATGACCTTGAGCACGACTTCGCGCTGCGGCGTCGGGCGCACATCGCATTCCTTCAACCGCTGGCAGAGGGTGGCGTGGTTCTCGGGATCGGGTTTCATGGTGGCTGCCCGTCAGAAGGAACCGCATCAAGACCGGGTTTCAAGTGAGAATTAGAATTATTCTAATATAACCCGCAATTAATTGCCTGACTGTCTTTTGCGCATTAATAAATTATCTGTGCCAGCACCAATGCCATGGTTCGTGGCCGATGCCGTGGCGGTTTTTCCGCGGGTAGGAGAGGCGGAAACCGAAGCGCCGGGCGTGCCGCGCCAGCCACTTGAATTCCCGGGTGCGGGCAAACCCCGCGTCGAGGTCGGGGTGGCGGGCCGACGCGATGTCAAGTGCGCGGCCGGTGTGGTGTTCGCTGCAACCCGGCGCGGCGACGAACCGCAGGATGTCGCCGAGGCATTTGCCCGCGGCCAGCTTTTCGCGGATGATCTTGGTTTGCCGTGCGACGCTGCGGAAACCGGAGATGGGCAGCAAAGTGACGCCGTCTTTTGCGGCCGCCGCGCGCATCCGCCGCCACGCTGCTGCGGTGCGCGGGGCGAGCCGGATCGTGCGACCGTCGGGATTGCGCCCGATGGCCACGAGAGTCTGCGCCTCGCGTTGCATCGGCATGTGCCGGGCCCGCGCGTAATCAGCCGGGATGCCCAGCCGCGCCCAGATGGCCGCAATTGGCCTGGAGGGTCTTTCAAAGCCTGGGCTCATGTAAATCTCCATTAATCTGGTTGTGCGGCATCGCGGGTAGGGCGCACCGGCCCGGTGCGCCGCGGCGGAGCGGGCCGCTCCGCCCTGCCACATGAAATTCAGCCACCTTTGGCGGCGAGCCAGCGCTCGGCTTCGATGGCGGCCTGGCAGCCCATGCCGGCGGCCGTGATGGCCTGCCGGTAGTGATGATCCGCGCAATCGCCCGCGACATACACGCCGGGCGTCTTGGTCTTCACCTGACTGTGATGGGCGGGAATGAAATACCCTTGGTCGTCCGTATCCACGGCGCTTTTGAACGGCGCGGTGTTCGGCACGTGGCCGATGGCGACAAAGATGCCTTTCACGGCGAGGACTGATTCGGCGCCGGTTTTGACGTTTTTCATCTTGAGGCCGCTCACCGCACCCTGTGCGACGCCCTCGACGGCGACCGGCACGGTGTCCCACACCGGCACGATCTTCGGGTGCGCCAACACGCGGTCGGCCATGATCTTCGAGGCGCGCAGCGTGTCGCGGCGGTGCACCAGGAAAACCTTGCTGGCGAAACGCGTGAGGAACAGCGCCTCCTCGGCCGCGCTGTCGCCGCCGCCGAGGACGGCCACGTCCATGTTGCGGTAGAATGCGCCGTCACAAGTCGCGCAGGTGGTTACGCCCTTGCCGCCGTAGAGTTCTTTTTCACCGGGGATGCCGGTGAGGCGCGGCGAGGCGCCGGTGGCGACGATGACAGTCCTGGCCTTGATCTCGCGGTCGGCGAGCTTGAGCGTGTAAGGCCAGCTCGCGGTGTCGAGGCCCACCACCGTGCCGCTTTCGTAGCGCGTGCCGAATTTCCCGGCTTGCTTGCGCAGATTCTGCATCAGCTGGAAGCCGTCGATGCCGTCGGGGAAGCCCGGGAAATTCTCGACCTCGGAGGTCGTGGTCAACTGGCCGCCGGGCAGCACGCCCTCAAGCACGAGAGGCGCGAGGTTGGCGCGAGCGGTGTAGATGGCGGCGGTGAGGCCGGCGCAGCCGGTGCCAACAATGACGACGTTTTCAATTTTGGCGGACATGGGAATGAGGCGCCCAACTGAGCCCAACAATCCGGCCAGCGCAACTCCGGAGATGTTCCTGGGCCGAAAGAACCACGTTGCCGGCCACCGTGGCTCCCGTCTGACTGGCGACATGCTTGATTCCGCCGCGCTGCACGAGCGTCTGTTCACGATCGACACGCACAGCGACACGCCGACGGCCAGCCTCATGCGCGACGGTTGGGACTTCGCCGCGCCGCACGACTTCGCCGCCGGCGGCTCCCAATGCGACCTGCCCCGGATGCGCGCGGGCGGGATCGATGCGCTGGTGATGGCGGTTTACTCGGCCCAGGCGGCGCGGACGCCGGAGGGTTTTGCCGCGGCGCATGACCGGGCGGTGGCGGTCTTCGAACGCACCCACGAGGTCATCCGGCAAAACACCGCGACTTGCGGGCTGGCGCTGACCGGGGCCGATGCGCTCCGGCTCAAAGCCGGGGGACAGCGGGCGTTTTTCCTGAGCATCGAGAACAGTTACCCGCTGGGGCTCGACGCGGGCAACGTGGCGAAATTCCACCGGCTGGGCATGCGGATGCTGGGCTTGACGCACATGATGAACAACGACCTCGCCGATGCCTCCACCGATCCGCGCGGGGCGGAGTGGGGCGGGCTGAGCCCGCTCGGTCGCGACGTGGTGGCCGAGTGCAACCGCCTCGGTGTGGTGCCCGATGCCTCGCACGCCTCGGACGCGGCGCTGGGGGAGTTGCTGAAAATATCCCAGACCCCCGTCATTCTCTCGCACTCCGGTTGCCGCGCGGTGTGCGACCATCCGCGTAACATCGGCGACGACCTGTTGCGCGCCCTGGCGGCGCAGGGCGGGGTCATCCAGCTCAACGCCCTGCCCATCGCGGTGGTGTCCATGAAGGATGACGGCCGCGCCGCCGCGTATGCCGCCATGCTCATGCGGATGAAGGACAAGGTGCTGACACCCGGGGTGCGGCAATGGGCCGGCGGCGAATGGCACCGGCTGGAAACCGCCTACCCGAACCCGGCCGTGACGATGGACGACTACGTGCGGCACATCGAGCACGCGGTGAATGTCGCCGGCATCGAGCATGTCGGCATCGGGTGTGATTTCGACGGCGGCGGCGGATTTCCCGGTCTGAACAGCGTGGCGGACTATCCCAACCTCACCGCAGCGCTGCTCGCGCGCGGCTGGTCAGAAACCGCGCTCGCGAAACTTTGGGGCGGCAACACCCTCCGGCTGCTGCCGTAGGCGAGAGGATTGGCGGCCCACGCACTTGTAACCTACTGAGCGTTACCATATAAGATGACAATAAGGTCAAAAGAGCTCGGCTTGTTTATAGAAGGCGGCAATGAGGCGGGTCTTGCGAGGCCGGCGGCGG
>LNEH01000150.1 GCA_001464505.1 Verrucomicrobia bacterium Ga0077533 | reverse complement strand
TCGAACGTGCCGCCGCCGAGGTCGAACACCGCGATCTTTTCGTCCTTCTTCTTGTCGAGGCCGTAGGCGAGCGAGGCGGCCGTGGGCTCGTTGATGATGCGGAGCACCTCGAGGCCGGCGATCTTCCCGGCGTCCTTGGTGGCCTGGCGCTGGGCGTCGTTGAAATAGGCGGGGACGGTGATGACCGCCGACGTGATCTTCTCGCCGAGGTAGGTCTCGGCGTCCGCCTTCATCTTGCCGAGCACGAAAGCGGCGATCTGCTGCGGGGCGAACTGCTCGGTCTTGTCGCCGACCTGCACCTCGATGTAGGCGTCGCCATTCTTGCCGGCGATCACCTTATACGGGAGGTTTTTGGCCTCTTCGCTGACCTCGGTGAATTTGCGGCCGATGAGACGTTTCGCGGAAAAAACCGTGTTCTTGGGGTTGGTGACCGCCTGGCGTTTGGCCGCCTGGCCAACGACGCGCTCGCCGGTCTTGGTGAACGCCACGACGGACGGTGTCGTGCGCGCGCCCTCGGCGTTCGGGATAACCACCGGCTCGCCACCCTCCATGATTGCCATGCAGGAATTGGTCGTGCCCAAATCGATACCCAAGATCTTGCTCATGCGCGTTGCCTAGCAATGCCTGTGCCTCGAGGGAGAACGTTTTTTATAGCTCTTTACTGCAAATACTTAAGTTCAACCATGGGTCGCACACCTCTTGGTCGGCCACCACTTTCCGGGCCACCGTGTCACAGCCATTTCGCACCCGTGTCGCACTGTGCCAAGAACCGCTTGGTTGATAATACAGCCCCTTCGCCTACCCTTGCGGCATGGAAACTCTGCACGTGCCGGCGACAGTGCCGGTGATGACCTTGCCCGACACGGTCTTGTTTCCCCAAGCGCTCTTGCCGCTCCACATCTTCGAACCACGCTACCGGCAGATGCTGCGCGACGTGCTGGCCAAAGACAGGATGTTCGCCGTCGCTCATCTTGATGCCGCCCGCCAGCAGGATCCCAGGCTTATCGAGCCGCTGCACCACACCGCAGCGGTGGGCATCATCCGCGCCTGCCAAAATGGGGAGAACGGCACTGCGAACCTCCTCCTGCAGGGCATTTGCCGCGTCAGGGTAAAGAAAATCATCCGCGAGGAGCCTTACCGCATCATCACGGTGCAACCGCTCACCACCACCGCCGGCACGCATCACGCCGAACTCGAGGTGCTCCGCCTGGAGGTCATGCGTCTGCTCCATCTCCGCCGCCGCCTCGGCACCCCCGCCCCCAAGGGCATGACGCAATTCCTCGAGAGTATCGACGATGTCGACACCTTTGCCGATATCGCGGTTTTCAATCTCTGCGAAAACAGCGCCATCAAGCAGCGGCTCCTCGAAGCGCTGGAGACCCGCCGCCGGCTGCAACTCTTCGCCGCGTCGCTCAAGTCGGAAATCGAGGCCCAGCGCCTGCGCCGCAAGCTCCAGGGCCGCCTCCCCGACGACCAGATCGCGGGTAACTGATACCATTTACCCATTGGATTCGGATTCCGCCGCGGCGCACCGGGCCGGTGCGCCCTACCGGCGCTGCGCGCCAGAGCGCAACGGGAGCCGCGGCGCACCGGGCCGGTGCGCCCTACCGGCGCTGCGCGCCAGAGTATGACCCAGCTGTAGCGGCGGTCTATGAGCGCCGCTACAGCAAAACAGGAATGAGGCCTGCCATCCGTAGCCGCAACGAAAGTAGGTCCCGCGCAACGGGAGGGATGGCCTGCCATGCGTAGCCACTCGGGCCGGATCGCAGATGTAACGCCCTGCTTCGCCAAGGCTTCCGCCTTCGCTCTCCGAGCTACGGCGGACAAGACGAAGGGCTGGCCTGCCAGCCGAAGCAGCCGCGAACGTGTCCGGCCTTACGCCGCCACACAGGCCGCCCAAACCGCCTTCTCTTTTCCGCTACAAACCGAGCGAAGGCTGGAGCCGCTTGTCGGATTTGACCGCCTATCGCGTGATTGCTGAGCAGAAAATGGCCACTTCTCAGAGCTAACCAAGCCTAATCTGGAACTACTCTGGAACGCTGTTTTTAACTCCTTTGGTGTCCGTTTTGGTGTCCGCTCTCGTGGCCCCGAATGACGTTGCCTCGGGTTTTTCCGGTATCATTGTTTCCTCCAGTATGCATGAAGCCCAATCGAAACCCGCCGATTCGATTGGGACGAAACGGGCGTGGGCAAGATACATAAAATGGGCACTCGCTAGCGTCGTTCTCGTTGGCCTGGCGGTTTACGTGATACTGGTGGCTGCTGATTATAGGGTTTTTCGCCAGCAGACCATCCAGTTTGGTAAAGTGCGCCTCACCGACACTCGAGCAGAGGTCCTCTATAAACTAGGTCGACCTCAAGCAGTCGAAGAGGGACTGTCTGCGAAAGACCCTTACGGCGGTTTCTCTACACGGATTTATTTCGTTGATGGTCCATCAGGAGACCAAAATACCATGCCGAGTGAGAAAAAACTGGAAGACTTTCCTGGTTGGCACTGGTCACGAGAATGGGGAAGCCAGGTTTATACCGCGGTCAGTTTCGACAAGGCCGGTGTCGTGAAATCCATCATTTGCTATGATCAGCTTGCAAATCTGGCTGCTTGGGGACCCTTGGCGGGCATTCGTGACGGAGCCTCAGAAGACAGAATACTCATTCTAGGTAAGCCAACCTCCAGCACCATTAAGGGCATCACCAAGACCATTGAGTTCGACGATATTGGGGTCCGGTTTCATTTGGTTAAGGACAAGGCTTATTCAGCGGAATTGCGGCAGCCCACAGGCGGTGAATTTGCGATCTTGCGGCGATTCCTGCATACTTTACTGCCTTGATTTAGGAGCGGCGGTCATTCGCACATAGCCAATGCATCTAGCTTCGTTATTTTTAAGTCGCGGTCTCCTGCGATATTTTGCCGGATTGGTCAAAACCGCACGCGAGGATGAGCGACGGCACTTCGAAATCTTTTTGTTTCGAGCGACTTCTGCGGTTCTAGCGCTAGATGAAATGAATTTTCGAATTAAGCACTGCCTCGCAGACGCCGAGGCTTTCCGAGAAGCCCTAACTATCAAGCGACCACAAATTGCATTTTGGGCTCCCGACTTGTTTCTATTATTTCATGAATTTACGCCGTTTTTGTCAGCGATGCGGTTTCTTCAGGATATGTTGCTGCCGATGATCGTCCGGAGACTAAATCTAAAAATCAGCGTTCCCCAAAGTTTGAATGATGCGATGAATGATTTGTCCGTATATGGACTTCCTCAGCCGATTGAGAAATTACTCGTGGCGTATTGGAGTGAAAGTGGCGGCGATGTGAGAAAGTATCGAGTGTTGGATCAGCACTATTTTATCTTATGCAGACACACGTTTCTCGAGTTCGAGCCGAAGCCACGGCTAGTGGTCTATTTACCTGATGACCCTTCGATTCAGAACGAATTGAAAGTTACCTTTGAAAGAAAAATCGATGCCGTGCCGTATTTTGCCAATGCATTCAATGCATGGCACAAATGCATTGAATTAGTAAGTAAGGAAATGGGTGCAAAGCCCGCGGTTCTAGAGGAAGAAATGAGCATGGGGCACATAGGTAATTTAGATGCGGGGGTTAAGCAGACGTTAGCGCTCTGGCTTGATGAGGCGGAGGCCTCGTCGGCGATGGAAATTGGGCAGACGGAGGATCGTCGCGTGTATTGTCGAAAGATTGACTCAAAGAAGAAAAGCTAGCCCATAGACACGTGCCTCCGCCCGATGGGCGTGGCTGATCTGGGGCTTTCGCGCATATGTATATTCC
>LNEH01000149.1 GCA_001464505.1 Verrucomicrobia bacterium Ga0077533 | reverse complement strand
TGGTTGCTGGGACTCTTTGTTGCCAGTGCGCCATTGCACGGCGCGCTGCACCACGACGCGGACCACGCGGAGCACACCTGCGCGATCACGCTGTTCCGTGAGGGCATCGAGGATGCCGTTGGGGCCGCCGCCATCATTGTCACCCCGGCGCTTTTCTCCGCCGACGAAGCGGTCGCTGCTTGGCGCGTGCCCGTGGCGGACGCGGACGGCCGGCTGCCTCCGGGCCGCGGTCCGCCGCTCTGTTAAGTTCAGTTCGTTGTCCGGCGGCCTTCGGGCCCGCCGTTGATTGGTCCTGCCCGGCCGCGTGCCGGCAGGCTGTCCGTTCCACACGAATCCTGTCCTTAGCATGAACACTTTCCGTTCATTTCCACTTTTCTTTGTTCTCACCGGTTTGGCCAGCGCCCAGACCGTCCCCGCCAAATCCGCCCCGGACCACGACGAACCGCTCGCCCTCGAGGCCATGGTCGTCAGTGCCGGGCCTGACGCCAAATCCGCCTTCGACCTCGCCCAAGGCTCCTCGGTCTTGGTCAGCGACCAGCTCCGCCGCAGCGTCATGGCCACACTCGGCGACACGCTCGCCGCTGTGCCCGGCGTCAACGCCACCTATTACGGCCCCGGGGCCAGCCGCCCGATCATTCGCGGGCTCGGCGGCGACCGCGTCCGCATGCTCGACAACGGCGTCGGGTCGCTCGACGCCTCCAGCGTCAGCCCCGACCACAATGTCAGCGTCGAACCACTCTTGGTCGACCGCATCGAGGTCCTGCGCGGGCCCGCCTCGCTCCTCTATGGCAGTTCCGCCGTCGGCGGCGTGGTCAACGTCATCGACAATCGTATCCCCTCATCCGCCCCGGAGCTTTCCGTGAGCGGTCGCGCGGAATTCCGCTTCGGCTCCGCGGCCCGGGAGCACACCGGGGTGCTCGCTGTCACCGCGGGCGGCCCGGCCTTCGCCCTGCAGGTCAACGGCCTGCGCTCCTCGACCGACGATGTGCGCATCCCCGGTTACGCCGACCCGGCCAACCCGGCGGACCACGGCACGCTCATCAACAGCGCGATCTCGACGAAGAGCGTCTCGGTCGGCGGCACGCGCTTCGGCGCAGCCGGCAGCCTCGGCATGGCTGTGAGCGAATACGGCACGGTTTACGGCCTGCCCGTCGGCGAACCCATCAACATCGACCTGCGGCAGCGCCGCGCCGACCTGCGGGCCGAGCTCACGCGGCCCTTTGGTATGTTCAAGGGGGCCAAGTTCCGCTTCGGCCTCGCTGACTACACCCACGCCGAGGTCGACGCCTCCACCGGACTGCGGAACACCACGTTCAAGAACCAGGCCTACGAGGGCCGCCTCGAACTCGTCCAGCAGGACACCGGTGATCTCACCGGCACCGTCGGCCTGCAGACTTCGCGCAGCGATTTCTCCGCCGAGGGCGAAGAGGTCGTCACCCCCCCGACCCTGACCAGTAACTACGCGCTTTTCGTGCTCGAGTCCTACCAGGCCCGACCCGACCTCACCCTGCAGTTCGGTGGGCGCTACGAACTGCAGAGCATCAGGCTCGGCGGAGTCGATCCGCTGCTGCCCGCCTATCCCGGCTATTCCGCCACCACGGGCGAAAAGCGCACCGAGCGCGGCTTCAGCCTGTCGGCCGGCGCGGTTTATTATCCCGCGGCGGATTACTCACTCGGGGTTTCGCTGGCCTACACGCAGCGCCTCCCCGTGGCCCAGGAAGTGTTTTCGAACGGCCCGCATGGCGGCACCGGCGCGTATGAGATTGGCAGCGCCGGCCTCGGCACGGAGGTCTCACTCGGCCTCGATGTCACCCTGCGCAAACGCGCGGGATTCGTCACCGGATCCGTCGGCGTTTTCGTGAATAATATCTCGGACTTCATCTTCGAACAGAAGGATGCCGGGCGATACTTCGACGAAAACACCGGCCTCTTTCTGCCTTACCCCGCGCCGCCCGGCACCACATTGCTGCCGATCTACCAGTTCGTCGCCAAGGACGCGCTCTTCTACGGCGCCGAGGCCGAGCTCGCCCTTCACCTCGTGGATACGGAGGCGAAAGACCTGCATCTCGACCTGACCGCCGACTATGTGCATGCCCAGCAGACTGCCGATGACGAGCCGCTGCCGCGCATCCCGCCCCTGCGCGCCGGCGCCGTGCTGCGTTACGACACCGGCCCTTGGAACCTGGGCCTTAGCCTGCGGCACTCCTTCCGGCAGGACCGGGTCGCGCCCGGCGAGACTGAGACCGCCGGTTACACGCTGGTCGGCGCGGATGTCAGCTACCGCTTCACCCGGTCACGGATGGAATGGGAGTTTTTCGCCCGCGGTTCGAATCTCACGGACGAGGATGCGCGCATCAGCACTTCCTTCCTGAAGGATCTTGCCCCCCTGCCCGGTCGCAGCGCGACCCTCGGCCTGCGGCTCACCTTCTGACCCGCCCCCGGCCGTCACTCCCGAGCCTAAGTATACTATTAGTGAGGTTCGCATATCAGTCTGACAGGTAGGGCGCACCGGCCCGGTGCGCCGCGGCGGAGCGGGCCGCTCCGCCCTACCTCACGCATCGAGACGTCAGATGCTGTTCCAGCGCCACACCGCTGCTGCGCCCCGCCCTCCCCAATCTACAGCGGCAGGCCGTGCCTGCCGTGTCGCGCACCTTGCGCAGACTAAGCTGCATCTCCGGCTCCGCGGCGCTCGCGCAGCCCGCCCAGCCAAGCAGAAAAAAGATGCCTCCGACCAGCGGTTTCCTCACGCCTCCAGGCCAAACACCGCCTTCGCGTAATTCTCCACTGAGAAAGGCTGCAGGTCATCGGGTTGCTCCCCCAGGCCGATGAAATAAATCGGGATCTTCAGCTGCCGCCAGATGCCCACGATCGCCCCGCCGCGGCTGGTGCCATCCAGTTTGGTCACGACGAGCCCGGTCAGCCCAAAACTCTGGTGGAACACCTTCGCCTGCTCGATCGAGTTGGCCCCGAGCGAGCCGTCGACCACCAGCCAGCGGTGCTGCGGCGCGGCGGGATCGTTCTTTTGCAAGACGCGGCGGATCTTCGCCAGCTCCTCCATCAGGTTGCCCTTGGTGTGCAGCCGGCCGGCCGTGTCTATGATCAGCCAGTCGTGGCCGCGGGCCTTGGCCGCCTGCCACGCATCGAACGCCACCGCAGCGGCATCCGCTCCTGTGTGGCTGGCGATGAGCTCAATCTTCAGGCGGTCGGTCCAGCTCTTGAGCTGCTCGACTGCCGCCGCCCGGAAAGTGTCGCACGCCGCGACGATGACCGACTGGCCATCGCCCTTGAGTTTGTGCGCCAGCTTGGCCGTCGTGGTCGTCTTGCCCGAGCCGTTGACGCCAATCAGGGCGATGACTTGATCACCCCGCGAGATGTCGGGTGAGGGCACCCGACCCACATGAGTTTCCAGCCTCCCCTCGCTGCCGGCGAGCACGCGCCGCAACACGGCCGCACCGATGGCGGCAACCTGCTGCCCCTTGAGCTCGGCGTCCTGGCGGTAGGCGGCCTTGATTTCCGCCAAGATCTCGGTGGTGGTCTCGACGCCGAAATCGGCCATGTAGAGCGCCTCCTCCAGCTCCGCCAGAGAAGCGGCATCAATCTTCCGACCGCTGAAGAGTCCGTGGGTCTGGGCTGCGATGGCCGTGACCGTCCTGGTCAGGCCGGCCTTGAATTTCTTGAAGAGGGAACGCATGCAAAAAGTAGTCAGTAGTGAGTAGCGGGTAGCGAGCAGGAATTACTGCCGGATTTCTGCCCTAACCCTGATGTTCATGCTCACTACTCGCTACTCGATGCTCGCTACTCGGTGGCCGGCTTCCGCGAGTCGCGCCCGAGCTGGTCCTTCATGCGGTCGAGGATGCCATTGATGAACCGTTTCGCGTCCGCGCTGGAATACTGCTTGCTGAGGTCGATGGCCTCGTTGATCGACACGACCGGCGGGATGTCCTTGCGGTAAAGCATCTCGAACATCGCGAGGCGCAGGATGGCGAGGTCGATCTTCGCCACGCGGTCGAACTCCCAGTTGTGCGCCAGCGCCTTGATGTGCCCGTCGATTTCCGCCACGTGCTCGATGGTGCCGTGGATCAGCTCCTCGGCGAAGGCATAGTGGTCGCGCGGCTTGTCCATATGCTCGAAGAACAGCCGCAGATCGTCCGTCGGGCTGGACGGCTGGTTGACGCTCCACGCGTAAAGATACTGGAAGGCCGCGGCGCGGCACTCCCGGCGCTGGGTGAACTGGCTGGTCATGCTTTTCCTTTCAAAGAGATTTTTAGCTCCGCCATTTCCAGCACGGCGCGAGCAAACTCGTCTCCGCGGTTGATGGTGCCAAGGCACCGCACCTCCGCCTGCTTCAGATTGTCTGCCACGATCACGCCGTTGATCACGGGAATGCCCGTGTCCAGGGCCACGCGCTGCAAAGCGTGCGAGACACTCTGCCCAACCATCTCGTGATGATTCGTGTCGCCACCGATCAATACGCCCAGTGCAACGGTGCAGTCAAACCGGCGGGACGCGATCAGCTGCCCTACCGCCCACGGCACTTCGTGTGAGCCGGGCACACGGAGAAGCTCGATATTGCTGCCTTTCACCCCAGCCACTTTCAAGCCTGCTGTCAGGTGGGCCAGCATTCCGTCCACCAGCGCCTCGTTGAACCGCGCCGCCACGACTCCGATGCGGAATTTAGCACCGTTGATCCGTCGGACTGAGGGTGAGTTTTGGCTCATGAAGGGTCAATTGGTCGGGCCAATCCGGATTCCGCAATCCGAAATCCACATTTCAGACTGGAATCTGCTCGACGATCTCCAGGCCGTAGCCGTCGAGGCCCACGACGCGGCGGGGCGAGTGTTGCAGCAGGCGGATTTTCTTCAGCCCGAGCGCGGTCAGAATCTGGGCGCCGGTGCCGTAGTCGCGCAGGTTGGCGGGGCCGGTGGTGGCCGGCGATGGTTGGCCCGCGCTCAGGAGCGCCTCCTGCATCCGGCCGGTCTGCTCCATGTAAACGATCACGCCGTGCCCGGCCTGCGCCACGCGCTCCAGCGAGGCCAGCAACGAGCGGTGGCTGCCCATGTCTTTTGCGTGAAACACATCGCTCAACAGGTTTTCGGTATGAACGCGCACCAGCGTGGGCGCGGCATCGAGCTTGCCTTTGGTGAACGCCAGGTGGTGCCGGCCGTCCACCTTGCTGCGGAAAATATGGAGTTGGAATTCGCCGTATTCCGAGGCGAACGGCCGCGTCGCCACCTGCTCGACGAGCTGCTCGCGCCGGTGCCGGTATTCGATCAGCGCCGCGATGGAGACGAGCGGCAGCTGGTGCCGCTGCTTGAATTCGATCAACTCGGGGAGCCGCGCCATCTTCCCGTCCTCGCTTAAAATCTCGCAGACCACTGCGGCCGGTTTCAACCCGGCCAGCGCCGCGAAGTCCACCGCCGCCTCGGTGTGGCCGGCGCGTTCGAGCACGCCGCCCGCCCGGGAGCACAACGGGAAAATATGCCCCGGCTGCACGAGTTCATCCGAACGGGTCGCCGGATCGGCCAGCAACCGGATGGTGCGGGCGCGGTCAAAGGCGCTGATGCCCGTCGTGATGCCCTCGGCCGCGTCCACCGACACCGTGAAGGCCGTGCGGTGCGCCTCGCGGTTCTGTTGCACCATGGGATTGATGCCGAGCCGCTTCAGTTGCGGCTCCGCCATCGGCACGCAGATGAGGCCGCGCGCGTGGCGGATCATCATGTTGACCAGCTCCGGCGTTGCCTTCTCCGCCGCCATGATCAGGTCGCCCTCGTTCTCCCGGCCCTCGTCATCGGTGACGACAATCAAGCCCCCGGCCGCGATCGTCTGGATCGCGGTCTCGATGGAATCAAAAGGTGCCTCGGGTGACATGGTGGGAAGCGGGCAAGCTTTGCATCCGCCCCGCCGCTGTCAAATCCGGGTTGTCCGCCGTATCAGGGTCACGTTCCTATTCCCGCCAACCCTGCCGTCCAGCCCGACTTGCCGCAGACCCCGAACCAGCATGCCTCAAACGCCGCC
This sequence comes from Verrucomicrobia bacterium Ga0077533, assembly GCA_001464505.1. Lineage (GTDB taxonomy): Bacteria > Verrucomicrobiota > Verrucomicrobiia > Opitutales > Opitutaceae > Lacunisphaera. The sequence goes on along the minus strand of LNEH01000149.1, from coordinate 4,232 downwards.
CTCACCCCGCCGGCAGGACAGAGTGAAAGTCCGCGCACAACTCCGTGAACGTGAAGCGGCCCGTGGCCGCGAGACTGACGAACTGAAGCTTCTGTTCCATGAGGGTTACTTGGTTCCAGGGCATAGCACCGAAAGTGTAACCTATGTCCCCGGACAACCTGTTACCTTTGTCCCCGGATCATACCGGCCTTACCGTGCCCTCGAGGGGTGGGTCACTGCACTCAGCCCGGACGCCTTATCCGCGCAAGAAGGCGGGGCAGCACCCGCTCGTGCCGCTGGCCGTTCAGAATCCACCCGAGGAAGGTCGACCGCACGACGAGGTCGTAACTGATCAAGCCCAGAAAAACCGTGGCCCCAGAGATGAACGCGAGCTTGAGAGCCCAGCGCAGCTCGACCTCAGCTACTGCAACCTGCAGCCAAACCACGACGGGTAAATGAACAAGATACAGCCAATAGGAGGAATCGGCGAAGTATCGGATGGCCGCATGAGGATGTTCGCAAGTTTTCCGGAACACCCCGATCACCAGCAGGACGAGCGTCCACATCATCAACGCGTAACTCACCGCGAACCCGAGGTGGGCCGCCGTGCGGTGGGGATGCCCGATGTCGCGCTCGAAGCCGCTCAGGATCACGGCACCCATTATCCCCAACAGAGCGAGCACCCCGCGCTCCGGCGTCAGCCGCGTGAACCGCCCGATCAGCTCGCGCTGGCGGTGCAGCAGCCAGCCCAGCCCATAACAGCCCCCAAAGAGCAGCAGCACAGGATACTCCGGCCACAAACTTCTATCCGGCGTGTCGACGCTCCAGCCGCGCATGCCCCACAGGATCAGCGCGGTCGGCGCGACGAGGCCGGGGAGCGCAAACCGCGAATCCGCCAGCCAGGCCACCGTGACGTCCGCCGCGCGCGCAAGCCGGTCGCCCCAGCCGCCGGTCAGCTGGAGCAGCCCCCGGCCGGCCAGCGCCAGTCCGGTGATCATCACCAGATAATACAGGAACCACAGGTGGGTGCGGATGAACAGTCCCTCGGGCAGACCCCGCAGACTCTGGAAGCCGGCCGCGACCGCCGCCCAGAAATCATAGTCCCCGCGCAGGCTGGCCGAGCCCATGATCCACCCGGAATACAACAGCGGGGTGAGCACAAACCAGCCCACCACAAAGGGCACGAGAAGCCGGACCGCTCGCGTGCCGGCGAAGTGTCGCAACCCGTGGCGGTGAAGGGCCCCGCGCGCAAAGAATCCGGCGAGCAGGAAAAAGACTTCCATCCGGAACGAGTGGCTGACCAGGACGAAGATCCAAACCAGCGAACTGGTGGATACGTCCTGCACAGCCCAGCCCATGAAGACCGGCATGAAGGACAGGCTGGCATGGAAGACGACGCCGAGCAGGAGCGCGAACGCCCGCGTGGCGTCCAGATAACCCAGCCGGGAGCCGGCGGGCCGCGCGGGTGCTGGCGGCGCGGCGGGGCCGGCCTCAGGGATGGTTGGCGCTCTCAAGGTCAGTAGAAGCCGATCTCATCCACCTCGTAGGCGAAATCCTCGCGGACCATGCCCACCGTGACGAGGTTCACGCTCGCGAGAGCCTTTTGGTTGATCGCGGTCTGTTCCGACCAGGCGCGTTTCATGTCCTTGAACGGCATGCGCACCTCCTGGAACTCCCCGCGTTTGACCGCGAGCGGCGCGCTGGTGTGGTAATCCATGTTCTGCACCTCGGGGGTGGTGACTTGCACGCAAACGCTGCCCTTGAGAATCTTCACCCGGAGCCGGACCCCGGTATAGCCGCTCAGGTCCTGCGGCCGGCCCTCGGGCGCCAAGAGCAGCACCAGGCTGATGAACGCCGGCGCCCCGCGGCCCGGGACCAGCTCGCCTTTCATTGCCAGCACGCCCTCGGTGCAGGTCTGCGTTGCCTGCGACTTGCCGCCCAGGCTCTGGTCGTCGAACAGGAGACGGTCCACCCCGCGGGCGGTGCGCTTGGCGTCGGCGAAATCGTCCACCAAGGCCGGCTTGGTGTCGGAATTGTCCGCGGCCCGGGCCGGGGCGCAGCAGCAAAGGCCGGTCAGCGTGAGCGCCAATAACAGCGGATGGCAGTGGGGAGGGAACAGGATATGCATGGGAGGACGGATGGGTTGGAAGGATTGGTCTGATTGCACTCACCGGGTCTCTCCCCCGCGTGGCGGGAAAGTTGACTCGATGTTTCGTCAGTTAGTGGCCAAAATGTTCGTCGCGGTGACAAAACTTTCTCCTCTTTTCCGGCTTCCTGCGCTTTTTCCGCTTCCGGCACGAAAGTTTGTCACCGACGACGCCTTTTCTGGCACTTATGCGTGAATCCCATGCCCTCCTCCGAAGTTATTTCTCCGATAGCGCCCGCCGGTGACGCCGAACTGGTTGCCGCCTGCCTCGCGGGCGATCGCAACGCGTTCAGCCGCATCGTGGAGCGCTACCAGCGGCTCCTGTGCTCGCTGGCGTATTCCGCCACCGGCCGGTTGAGCCAGAGCGAGGACGTGGCGCAGGAGACCTTTGTCGAGGCCTGGCGCCAGCTCGCGTCGTTGCGGGAGCCGGATAAACTGCGCCCCTGGCTGTGCGGGATCCTGCGCAATAAAGTCAGCCGCCTGCGCCGCGACGACAGACGCGAGCCGGTGCGGCAGGCGGATACGCTCGAAGCCGCCGCGGAGATCATGTCCGGCGAGGATCCGATCCCGGACCTGACGATCCAGCATGACGAGCAGGCGATCCTCTGGGCTGCGCTGCAACGCCTGCCCGAGCTCTACCGCGAGCCGCTCGTGCTTTATTACCGGGAGCATCGTTCCGTGGAACATGTGGCCGCCGCGCTCGAGCTCACCGAGGACAACGTGAAGCAGCGGCTCGCCCGCGGGCGCAAGATCCTGCAGGAGCAGGTCCTGGCTTTCGTCGAGGGAGCCCTCGTCCGGAGCACGCCCGGCAAGGTTTTCACGATCAGTGTGCTCGCGTCCCTGCCGGAACTGGTGACACCCGCCAGGGCGGCGACGGTCGGAGCGGTCGTCGCGCACAGCGGCACCCTGGTCAAGACCACGTCCATTGCCGCGCTGCTTGCCTCGATTTCGGGGGTGGTGTCCGCAGTGCTGACGCTGCGCACCGGCCTCGACCAGGCCCGGACCGTCCGGGAACGGCGCGCCGTGGTTCAAACCACCCTGCTTTTCTTTTTCGGCGCCTTGGGTTTTCTGGTCGTGCTGTTCCTGCTGCGCAGCGCCGCATTTCGCTGGTGGGAGCATCGCCTGCTGTTCGCCGGCATTTGCCAGGTGCTGGTGCTGGCCTCCGTGGTGTTCTGGCCGGCCGCCTTGCTCCGCACGATGCGCCGGATGCGTGAACTGCGTTCGGCCGAGCGTGTCGCGCACCCCGAGGCCTTTCGCGATGCCCGGGACCAGGTCGGCTCAGCCGCCGGCGAATACCGGAGCCGGTGGCGTCTGTTCGGCGTGCCGCTGGTGCACACCAGGTTCGCGTCGCCCGACGCCGGGGCGCGGCCGGTCTTCGGCTGGTTTGCCGGCGGCGACCGGGCCTACGGACTGGTCTTTGCGTGGGGAGGCCTCGCGGTTGCGCCGGTCAGCGTCGGCGCGGTGGCGGTTGGCCTGCTGGCCGTGGGTTCACTCAGCGTCGGCGTGATTTCGCTCGGCACCGTGGGCGTCGGCCTGCTGGCCCTCGGCTGTGTGTCGGTCGGCGTGAACGCCTTTGCGTGGTTGTCAGCGCTCGGTTGGGACACTGCGCGGAGCGGCGGCTTCGCCCTCGCCCGGGTGGCCGCCGAGGGGCCGGTGGCCCTGGCCGAACATACCAACAGTCCCATCACGCGCAAAATCCTGGAAAACCCGCACGCTGAACGCGACCAGATGATCTTCTACATCGTGGTCGCACTCCTTTCCCTGGTTCCGGTCAGCTACTACGCCCGGGCTGTCCGCCAGCGACTAGGCGGCGCGAAAAAGTAGAACAGGCGAAAGCAAATAGGGTCAGATAGCATGAAAGGCGTCCGGTAGCGCGTATGCTACACTGGACGCCCTATGCTCTACACCGGAATCGACTATCACAAGAAATGCTCCGTGGTGTCCACGCAGGATGCCACTGGCGAAAAAGCAAAAGGGAAAAAGCAAAAGGGGTCAGGTTTGAATGGCGCTAACCCGGATATTTCACACGGGAGGTGAAGACCGGGCGCGATTCCTGCTGAAGTTGTTGGTGATGAAACAATCCAATCCGACAGAGACCAGCGCCCGG
>LNEH01000148.1 GCA_001464505.1 Verrucomicrobia bacterium Ga0077533 | reverse complement strand
TGGCTCTCGGTGAAGCCCGGCGCACCGGGCGCGAGCGAGCCGTAGACCTCGTCGGTCGAGACGTGCAGGAAACGGAAGGAGGCCTTCTTCGGTTCAGGCAGCTTGGTCCAGTATTGCTTGGCGCTGTTGAGCAGACGGAGGGTGCCGGTGACGTTGGTCTGGATGAAGGGCTCGGGCGAATCGATGGAGCGGTCGACGTGCGATTCGGCCGCGAAGTTGATGACGGCGTCGATCTGGTGCTCGGCGAGGAGCTTCGGGACGAGGGCGGTGTCGCCGATGTCGCCGTGGACGAAAACGTAGCGCGGGTCGCCCGCGAGATCGGCGAGGTTGGCCGGGTTGCCCGCGTAGGTGAGGGCGTCGAGATTGACGAGCTTGGCGAGGGCCGAGCCCTTTTCGGTGAGGCGCTGGCGGATGAAATTGCTGCCGATGAAGCCGCAGCCGCCGGTGACGAGTAAGTTCATGAAATTATTTATCCGCGAAGGGCACGAAGAGGCGCGAAGGTCAGGATTGGGTGAGAATGATGCGTTCCCACTCGAGGCGGGGAAAGGAACCGAAGTTGACCAGCAAACCGAGCGGCGCGCCGGTGACTTTGAGGTAATTCAATAATTGGGCCCGATGTTCATCGGTCAAGGCTTTGGCCGCTTTGAGTTCGACGACGATTTTATCGTAGCAAAGCAGATCGGGGGTGTAGCTGTGCTTCAAAGGCCGGTTGCGATAGTGAATCTGATAATTCCGCTGCGCGTCGAAGGGAATTCCGGTTAGCTCCAATTCAATTTCCAGCGCATCCTGATAGACCGGTTCGACAAAGCCATTACCCTTGTCCTTGTGCACCGTCATGCAGGCACCGACAATATGGTATACCTCGTCGCGGTAGAGCAGCTCGTCCGGCATGGTTTTCGCGAGATTTCGCGTTCTTCGTGGTTAAACCGCCTTCATCCAGCGGCGCAGGTCGCGCTCGACGGCCTCGTGGACCTCGGTCAGCTTGATGCCGGTGGCGGCGAGCTTGCGGGAATCCATCACGCAGTTGGAGCGCGGCGTCTTGGCGGCCGTGCGCATGAACTCGGCCTCATCGGTGAAGAACTTGAAGTCCTTGGTGGAGACGCCGGTCTTCCTGATCAGAGCGACAACCTCGCGCGTGGTGACGTGGCCGGGGTTGGTGACGTTGTAGGTGCCGAAGGGCACGCGCTTTTCCCAGCAGGCGAGGGTGGCGGCGACGAACTCGTCGAGCTGGGAGATGGAATTCTCGGCGTCGAGCAGCGAGGCGTAGCGCATGAGTTTGCTCAGGTAGTTGCGCGGGCTGTCCACCTCGTTGAAGGGGATGCGCAGGCGCCAGAGGTAGACGTTGGGCGCGCCGGCCAGCACTTCCTCGCCGAGGGCCTTGGTGCCGGAATAGAAACTGCAGTGGTTGGTGCGGAAGGTGAAATTAGGGGTGTCGGTCTCGGCGAACCCGGCGCCGTCGGCGCGCCGGCCGGAGTAGATGCAACCTGAGGAGACATGCCCCCAGGGCACGCCGGCGTCCGCGCAGGCTTGGGCGATGGTGCCAGGGAGGACGGCATTGCCCATAAGGCATTCGGACTTGTGCAGTTCGCAGGCGTCGACGTTGGGCTTGCCGGTGTAACCGGCGGCGTTGATGAGGAAGGCCGGTTTCTCACGGCGCAGCAGTTCCGTGAGCTTAGCCCGGTCGGTGTAATCAAGGTCGGCCCGCCGCAAGTTGCGGAAAGGTAGACCCCGGCGCGTGAAAAGCGCCTGGTAGGCCGAGCCGACGTAACCGGAGCCGCCGAGGAGGTAAATCATACAGAGTGAAAGGGAGAGTGAATGTGAGGACCGGTATCGACAACAAGCGTATTTCCGCAGGGAGGCGACACGCCGGGGCAGGTCATTTTTTCCGGTAGTCGCCCCGGCTGAAATATTTCTCCAGCCACACGTAGGCGCAGATGAAGAAGTAACGGCTGCCCATCTCCTTGATCTTGAGCTTGGCCTCGCCGTGTTTGCGGTTCCGCCACGAGATCGGAATGACGGTCCAGGTGTAGCCGCGCACGATGGCCTTGAGCGGAAGCTCGACCGTGAGGTTGAAATGCGGCGCCAGGTAAGGCCGGCCGCCCTCGATGACCGTGCGCCGGTAGGCCTTGAAGGCGTTGGTCGTGTCGTTCAGGGTGATGTTGAAGCCGATCCGCACGAGGAAATTCGCGAGACGGTTGACCCAGAGTTTGATCCGCGGGTAGTCGACCACCTGGCCGCCCTTGATGAAACGGCTGCCGAAGACGCAATCCCAGCCCTCGTTCAACAAACGCCAGTATTGCACCGCGTGCGCCGGAGAATCGGAGGCATCGGCCATCATGATGACACAGGCATCGCCCTTCATCTGGCTGAGGCCGTGGAGGACGGCGCGGCCAAAGCCGTTCCGGCCCGGATTCTGGACGGGCACCAGCGTGGGCACGCTCGCCTTCAGTTCATGGAGGACGCTCCAGGTGCGGTCGCTGCTGCCGTCGTCCACCACCACGATCTCATGCGGCACGCCCTCGCGCGTGAAGGTCTCGTGGATGTCCTTGACCGTCGAAGGCAGTGAATCCTGCTCGTCCCGCGCGGGAATGACGACCGAATAGAGCGAAAGCGGATGGGGAGACGGCGCGGCCATCGGTCTACTCAGGGGAAATCCGCGGTATCCCGCAAGCTTGCGCTAACGCGGGGCGGAGAGCTCCAGCCAGCCGGGATTTTGCTCCGCATGCACCGCGATTTCCTCGAGGATGGCCGCGGTGGAGGTGGCGGGCCGCCAGTCCCACAGGCGGGTGGCCTTGGCGTAGTCGAGCACAATCCAGGGAATGTCAAAAGGCCGCGGTGTGCCGTCCGGCACGACGTGGTGCGGGCCGAAGCGCCGTGCGCACCACACGCTGAGCTGCTTGAGCGACATGGCCGACGCGGCGCCACCGGAAAAATTCGCGATGCGATCGGTCGGGGCGAGTTGGGGGGCGGCCAGTTGTTTTTCCAGCACCGGCAAGAGGTCGCGCGGATGGAGGCAGTCGCGCACCTGGTGGCCGTGGCCGCCGAAGCCGAGGTATTTCAAGGGCTGCTTCCGCAGCCACGCGTTGATCCAGTAGGCGAAGATGCCTTGGTCGGCGCGGCCAAACTGTCCGGCTCCGGCGAGCACGCCGCAACGGTTGATGAAGACGGGGAAACCGAAGGTCTCGCCGTATTCGAGCGCCATGGCCTCGGAGGCGAGCTTGGTCGCACCGTAGAGCGAGACCGGGGTAATGGTGGCGAAGGACTCGTCGAGACCGGCGGCCGTCAGGCCGGAGGGCAGTGGCTTCGAATGATCAGGTGCCAGCGCGTCGTTTTTCACGATGGTCGGCAGCGTGGCCAGCGGCGTGATGGAATACACGCGGCTGGTGGAGAGCAGGATGAAGCCCGCCTGGTGCGCCTTGCAGTATTCGAGGACGTTGATGGTGCCGCAGAGGTTGTGGTCCACGAGTTCGCGCGAGCTCGTCCTGCCGTCCACGCCGGCGAGCACGCTGGCGTTGGCGGCGGCATCGACCATGAAGTCGGCGGCGGGCAACGTGTCCATGGCACGGGCATCCCGCAGGTCGGCGGTGAGAACCTTGATGTCGAGTTTCTCCAGTGGCGCGCGGTTGGTCTCGCTGCCCGGGCGGATGAAATTGTCAAAGCCGCTGACCTGATGGCCCGCCGACTGCAACGCCCGGGCCACGGTGCTGCCGACAAAACCGCAGATGCCGGATATCAGGATGCGCATGAGATGAGGGAAGCAGACGGATTTGGTCAGGTGAAGCGGGAAACGGTCCGCTCAGGCAGACTTGTTTCGCGACTTCCACGCTGCGACAATCTGGCGGATGGTTTCCTCGAGGGACAGGGTGATGTCCCACTTGGGATAGTGGGCGCGCATTTTCCGCAGGTCGGAGTAATAGCAGATGTGGTCGCCGGCGCGATTCTGGTCGACGTAGGTGTGGACCTGCGCCTGGCCGGTGAACTTTTCTGTGAGCTTGAAGGCCTCGAGGATCGACGTGCTGTTGGCCTTGCCGCCGCCGAGATTATAGACCTCGCCCGCGCGGGGATTCTCGACGAAGGCGGCCATGAAGCGGGCGACGTCCAGCGAGTGGATGTTGTCGCGCACCTGCTTCCCCTTGTAGCCAAACACACGGTATTCCTTGCCCTCGAGGTTGCACTTCACGAGGTAGGAGAGGAAGCCGTGCAGCTCGACGCCGCTGTGGTTCGGGCCGGTGAGGCAGCCGCCGCGCAGCGCGCAGGTCGGCAAATTGAAGTAGCGGCCGTATTCCTGCACCATCACGTCGGCGGCGACCTTGGAGGCGCCGAAAAGCGAGTGCTTCGACTGGTCGATGGTGAATGTTTCCGGGATGCCGTGCGCATAGGCCGGGTCGGCGTAGTCCCAGCGCGTCGCGAGCTCGGTGAGCTTGATGGCGTTCGGGGCGTCACCGTAAACCTTGTTCGTGCTCATGTGCACGAAGGGCGATTCGGGGCAGGCGTGGCGGGCGGCTTCGAGGAAATTGAGCGTGCCGGTGGCGTTGGTGTCGAAGTCGTCGAAGGGGATCGCCGCGGCGCGGTCGTGCGAGGGCTGGGCGGCGGCGTGGACGATGACGGCGGGCTTGACCGACTTGACGAGGGCGAGCACGCCGGCGCGGTCGCGGATGTC
>LNEH01000147.1 GCA_001464505.1 Verrucomicrobia bacterium Ga0077533 | reverse complement strand
CCCTTCAGTTCGTCGGCGAGGCGTTGCTGGTTCCAGCGGGTGTCGCCCGGCGGGCCGAAGAACACGGCGCGCTGGTTGTTGTCCACACCGTGGACGGTGTAGCCCAGGGAGGCGAAATAAACGCAGACTTCCGAGCCGATGAGGCCCGAGGAACCGGTGACTAGAATGGTCTTGGCCATGAGTAATTGAGAGGGGCTACCCATACCGACGGGAGGCGTGGAGGCCAGTTGATTTTGACTGCGAAGGACAGACATTGCGGATGTTGCCTTCAGCGCCCCGCCGGGCAATTTATGGCTGAACTAAACCCGCTGCACGGAGTCATCCACCAGCACAAAAACCATGCACGCTGTTTTTCTTCCCATCCTGACGACAACCCCCGCCCCACCTCGCAGCACCGGCAATCCGGCACGAGCCTGGTTCAAACGCGGCTTTTACCTCTTGAGCCTGGCCGTGGCGGTCATCCCGGCCTTGGCCGTTGAACGGATGGTCAGGATTGACGCCCCGGCGACTGCGCCCGCGGGCAGCAAGGTCACCGTCTCAATTCTCGCGCGCACCGACGCCGGCGATGGGGAGCAGATAGGTTTCTTCCATGCGGAATATTCCATCGATGGGGGCAAGACGTGGACCGGATTCTGCTACGACGAAAAAGCGGGACTCACGGCGACGCGCACGATCAGCTTCACGGTGGGCGCGGCCGGGTCCAAGGCCTTGGTGCGGGGACGCATCGCCTTTCGCGGCGGCCTGGCCGGTGATGTCGACTTCAAGGGCGCGGCCATAAAGTGGAAAGACAGCTGGGAGGGTTGGGGTTCACCGCCCGCGAAATCTTCCACGATACTGGTGCGAGCACCCTAGCGCCCGCGAAACCGGCGGGCCAATCATGTCGGGGTCGCGGCGGTCAATGAAGATTGTAGGCGCGGGTCAACGCCTTGGCCCGTTCCACATGCATGAAATCCAGCGCCGGCATCATGGCCGTGGGATCGGCGGTGGCGGGTGCTTGCATCAGCTGGCGGATCTCGGTGCCGCGCCAACGGGTGAAGACGGCCAGTTCCGCCGGCCAGCCCCGCAGGCAAAGCCAGGCCAGGCCGGCGAGCAGGACGGTCGCCGCCGCCGGCCGCAACCGGAAGCGGGTTGAAAGGGTGTTCAGGCCGGCGGCCAGGAGCAGCGCGACGAAGGGCAGGGTGGCGAGCAGCGAGCTGTAGTAATAGCGCGAACCAAGGCTGCTGATGAACCCGGTGTGATAACGGCCGATGCCCAGCAACACGGCGTTGCCGAGATCATAAGCCAGCAGCAGGAGCAGCAGCCGGCGCGTCGCCCCGCGCGAAAGCCAGAGCCCCCCGGTGATCACGCCGAGCTTGGCTCCGCTCAACAGCAACAGGGTGCCTGCGTTCACCGTGGTCAGGCCGAACAGAAGAAACCCCGGATTGAGCAGAAAAAAGCCGAGGCCGAACTCCAAAGCCTGGGTCCAATGGCCGCTCATCGCCAGGTGGTTGCCGCGGGAATACACGGCGATCAGGAGGGCCACGGCCAGCGCGGGCAACAGGCAGAGGATCGCGGGCAGCAGGCGCGTCCGCCAGGTGGCCGCGGTGGTGAGGGTCGGCGCCAGCACGGCGAGCGCGAGCACCGGGCCGGTCAGCACGCCGCGCGAGAAGCAACAGGCGCTGGCGGTGATGAAAAGCAGCAGCGGTCCATGCCGCCGCCAGCTCCAACCGGCCGATGGCAGGGTGACCGATTCCTGCCAGAGCAGGGCCAGGAGCAGAAAAGTGGTGGCCAGCAGGGCGGACCATTGCACCGACCAGCCGAGGGTCTCGAGGTTGGCCGGCGTGAGGGCAAAGACAATCTGCGCGACCGCCACGGCGGCCAGCGGGAAACCGGTGCGAGCCAGCAGCCGGCCGAACAGCACCGTGTTCAAGGCATGCGTGAGCCACAACAACCCCAGCATGGCGCCATAGCTGCCGTCAAACCCCAGCAGCGCACCGCCCCACAGCAATTTGAACAACGGCACGAAATTCTCCGCAAAAACCTCCCCGGTCCAGCGCCAGAGCCCCATCTGGGCGATCTGATCAACGAGGAAAAAATCATCCGCGAACCAAAAGAGCTCGGCGAATTGCCGGCGCCAGATCACCAACGGGGCCAGGGCGACAAGTCCGCCCAGCCAGGGCAGGACGCGCGAGAAAGGAGAGTCCGTGGGAATATCCGGCGAAGCGGCTGGCCCCGGATTGCCGGGCGGGATGATCCGGCTCGTGCGCGGGGCCAGCCACGCATCCGCAGCGTCCCACAGCGCCGCGGCGATGAAGACCAGCAGCAGGGGATAGACCGCGGCGAAAGAGGAGATGGCGAGAATGGGGTAGGAGGTGACCTGCACCACGGCGGTGATGAGCAGGTAGGCCGCCGCGCCCCCCCACGCCGCCGAGGCCAGCGTGAGCGGAAAGGTCCAGCTTCGCCGCCCAAGCAACTGGATCACCCGGACGGCGGCTGCGACCTGGGCGATGACAAAAAGGCCCAACAACACAGGCCGCCAGGCCTTGCCGATGACGTGCAGAAGCAGGGTTAGTTTTTCGTCGCGTGCCGCTTGATTCGGCTGAGGGAGGTAGGTGCTTTCCCGGGAGCGGCTGAGCCTGCCTTGGGTGAGGTCACGAAAAAGCACGAGCGTCGGATCATCCCCTTCGCTGGGTGGGGCGAAGGCGCTGAATCGCGGCCGATCTCCGCCGTTTGACCTTCGCGCCAGAGCGGCTGGAAGCCGCGGCGGGACGGACCGGCGGGCAACCGGCCGTCCGCGCAGGCCGCGTTGATTTCCGCAGCCAGGCGGCGATAAAACGCCATGGCCTCCCCGGCGGTGCGGCCCTCCCCGGCGGCGATCACCGCATCACGCAACGCCCACGTCATCCAACCGCCGCCGATCTGGCGTTGTTCGGCCGGCAACTGCGTGACCGAGGCGGAGGCTTCGGCCCACCCCAGGCCGATGGCCCCTTCCAAGTGGGGCCGCAGCTTCGCGAAGGCCGGGCTGACGGCATACATGGCTTCGCGGGCCTCGCGGGTGATGGGCACAAAAGGCAGATCGGGTCCCACCCGCACCCGGACGAGGGAGCCAAAGGCGTTTTGGAAATCCGCCGCCCGAAACTCCACGGTGCCGAACCAGCGGTAGTAATGGAAGTTCAGCGCGGCGACGGTGAGGATCGGCAGCAGGGCGCAGCCGGCGGCCAGCCCCACGGCCTTGAGCGAACGCCGCAGGATTTCCCGCGAGTCACGCCAGGCCCCTAGCAGCACCGCCCCGGCCAGCAGGATTGCACTGGGCATGATCCATACCCCTTCCTCGCGGGTCAGCCAAAAGGCGCCAAACGAGAGGCCGAGCAGGACCGACCACCGGGCCTGCCGCGGGAATGATTCCTGCCGCCGATAGTAGAGGGCCACCAGCCCGGCGAAAATCAGCAGGATCAACGGGGAATAAACCTGCTGGCGCAAGACCCGGGCCATGCTCGAGGCGTCATAGCTCATCGGGTTCCAGAGCAACAGGGCGTAACCGGCAAAACGGGCCGGGACGGAAGGCAGGCCCGGCGCGCTCGCTCGCACCAGCAGGGCGCAAGCTGCGGCATACAGCAGGTGTTGGGATAAATACAACGGCACCCCGAGAATGAACACGAAGGCGATCCACAGGGAATAAAACGGGCCCTTGGCCAGAGTCATCTGGTTGTAGGGGCCAAGCCAATCGCCCTGCAGGAGGTATTCGGCCAGCTGCAGGAAAAGCCGGTCGTCATGCCCGGCAAAGCCGATGGCGAAGATCTGCTGGCCATTGGTCAGCCAGAGCTTGAAGGCCGTCATGAGCACCGCGGCCCAGAACCACCAACGGACAGAGGGTGCGGTGCGGTCGGTCATGGGGTGTCCTCGCGCGTGTCGAGTCGCATGACGCTCAGGAAGAAGCTGGTGAGCACCACCTGGCAACCGAGGGTGAGGCACAGCGCCCCGGGGATGACCCAGCGCAGGGTTTCCGCCGGTTGCAAGGGGCCAAACCCCCGCTCGCCCCAGGTCAGGACGGCGCCGAACCAGAGCAGCCCGCCGACGACAAGCAGGGTGGCCCCGGAGATGAGTCCCCACTCAAGCGTCACATAACGCAGCAAGGTCTCAAACCGCGGCTCCGGTGGCCGCAGCCCGGCCCGAATCGCGAAGAACTTGCTCAGGGCGGCAAACGAGACCGCCTGGAACCCGATCAACACTGACAACGCAGCGAAGAGCAGCGTATGGACATCAAAATGAACCCGACCGATCGCCAGCGGGCCCGGGAGCAAGGCCAGACAAACGGCCAGCCCGGCCAGCATCAGGGTAAGGCCGGGATAGAGAAACAGCCAGCGCGGACTGAACAGCAGCATGAAGCGCAAGTGCCGCCAGCCATCGCGCCAAGGGCGCAGGTGGGGCGGCCGGTCGCGACCATCGGGCCGGAGCACGGTTGGCACCTCACTGACCCGCAGTCCCAGGATGACGGCCTTGATGACCAGTTCGGAGGCGAACTCCATGCCCGTGGTGCGCAGCTGCAAGCGCTGGTAGGCCCCGGCGGAGAAGCCACGCAGTCCGCAATGGAAATCCCCGATGCTGGTCGTGAAAAAAAGCCGGCCGATGAAAGACAGCACGGGGTTGCCGAGGTAGCGGTTCTTCCAGGGCATGGCGCCCGGCCGGATGCCGCCGAGGAAACGATTGCCCATGACCAGGTCGTCTCCTTCCCGCAACCGCGCGACAAAGCGCGGGAGGTGGGAGTAATCGTAACTGCCGTCGGCATCACCCATGATGATGAAGCGACCCCGCGCCGCGGCGATGCCCCCCCGCAAGGCATGGCCGTAGCCCTTGGCCGCGACAGGAACAACGCGGGCCCCGGCGGCGCGGGCGAGCGCCGGGGAACCGTCGGTGCTGCCGTTGTCGGCGATCACCACCTCGCCGGCGAGGCCGGCCGCGGCGAAGGCGGCCCGGGCTTCCTGGATGCAGCCGGCGACCGTGCGTGCCTCGTTCAGGCAGGGCATCACCACGGTAACTTCCGGCGCTGGATCCGCCTCGGGCATGCGCTTAGATTCGCTCGGCGACGACGAGGAACTGTTTGCCGAACCAAGGCCACAGGCCGGGCAGGGCGAGATAGGCCCGGAGCAATGCCACCGGATACTGCGGGGCATTGACCATGGAGTAAGGCAGGAAACGGGGAATGGATTCCACCACGTGGTAGCCGTTGTTCTCCAAACCCTCGCCGAGGGACATCTCGGTCAGGCAGAGGAAATGATCCCAGAAATCCCAATACGAGCCGGGCACATATTTGATGTTGGGGCCCATGGCGATCAGCCGGCCACCGGGCTTCAGGCAGCGATGCGCCTCCCGGAGGGTGTTGCGCAGCGATAGCTTGTCCGGCAGGTGCTCGAAGAAGTTGCTGGTGAAGACCACATCGAGCGAGGCGTCGGGCAGGTTCCAGCGAAGGGAGCAATCCTGCTGCAAAAAGCCCACGTCCTTCGCGAGAAACTCGGGCGAACGGGGATTCAGGTCCATGCCCAGTTTCCGCCCGCACTGGATATGGTTGATGAATTCGCCATAACCACAGCCCAGGTCCAGCACCGTGGCGTCCCGGGCCACATATTTCTGGAAGAACGCCGAGGTCAATACCTGCCAGATGGCGGTGCGGTAAGACCGCATGGCGCTGAAGCGATGTTCGTAGATGCTTTGGAGTTCGGCGGGATCTTTGACGCTGTGGCTCATCGGAAAAGGGTGGGGAGCGATACGGGATTCCGGGCGTTAGGCAAGCTCCCGCGGACGGCGGATCTAGGGCTGCGCCGCCGGGCGGCCGGTCAGCCGGCCGTCGTGCTGGGCGTAGACCTGCTCGACGATGTAGAGCGGACGGGCCTTGCTGGCCTCATACATGCGGCCGAGGTATTCGCCAATGATGCCGAGCGCCAGCAGTTGCACCCCGCCGAAAAACACGATCGTGATGATGATCGAGGGATAGCCCGGGATGAAATAGTGCGGATTGAACAGCTTGACCACCACCACGCCGACCCCGGCCACCACGGTCAGGGCGATGACCGTCAGCGCCAGCCAGGTGACCAGCCGCAACGGCACGATGGAAAAGGAGGTGATGGCATCCACCGCAAAGGCGAACATTTTTCCGAAGGGATACTTGGTCTCGCCGGCGAAGCGGGGCTTGCGGTCATAAGGCACGGCGACCTGCTTGCCGCCGACCCAGCTGACCATGCCGCGGATAAAGCGGTGGGGTTCGCGCATACTGCGCAGGACGTCGACCACGCGGCGGTCCATCAGCCGGAAATCACCCGTGTCGGCCGGGATTTCGCTCTTGGTCAACCCCCGCAGCAGGCGGTAGAAAAGCTTCGCCGTGAAAAGCTTGAAGGCGGTCTCGCCCTCCCGGCTGCGCCGCTGGCCGTAGGCGACGTCGGCGCCCGCGCGCCACGCGGCGACCATCTCGGCGATGACCTCGGGCGGATCCTGCAGGTCGGAATCAATCAGCACCACCGCTTCGCCCTCGGCGAGGTCGAGCCCGGCGGTGACCGCGGCCTGGTGCCCGAAGTTGCGCAGCAGGTTGACGACGCGGATGACCGGGTCGCGGGACGCGAGATCGAGGGCCACGGCCAGCGTGCCGTCGCGGCTGCCGTCGTTGACCAGGATGATCTCGTGGGCGCAGCCGAGTTGCGCGCAAACGGCCTTCACGCGCCGGACGAACTCGGGCAAGCCGCCCGCCTCGTTGTAACAGGGGGCGACGATGGCGAGCTGGTAGGTGGTGAGGTTGGCGGCGTGACTCATGGTGGCTTGGGCCCGCGGCCCACGATGACCACGTTCCAGCAAAGCGGGCGCAGGAAGGGGAGCAACAGCAGAACGGCATCGAGCCGCTCGAGCGGGCGATAAAGCCAGGCCCAGGCCTCGGCCTCCTCGATGACGGTTTTCCAGAAGCGCTCTCGTTTCACATTCCGGCGCTGCACCACCGCCATGATGATGAAGATCAGGAGGGTGCTCAGCCAGAAATAGCGGGTGGTGGACGCTTGGAAACAAGCCCGCACCGCGCGGATATCGGCCAGGCGGAGGGGGTGCTCATCCACGGTATGCACCTCCGCGGCGAGGCGGCGATAGACGTTGATGGCCGGATTATAGGCCAGCGGGTCCCAGCTCACGAACACGCCGCCGGGCTTCAAATGCTTCAACAGCAGCGGCATCGTGGCGGCGATGTCCACGTGGTGCAGGGTGTTGCCGGTGTAGATGACGTCAAACTTCACCTCGGCGCCGAACCCCAGGTCCTCGGAGGCGGAAACATGCGTTTTGAGCTTCACGCCGTTGTGCTCCGCCAGCCGCCGGGCGGCGTCGCACATGCCCGGAGAGATGTCCGTCGCGGTGACCTCGGCCCCGAGCAGGGCAAAATACACGGCGGCCTCGCCGAGTCCGCAGCCGACATCGAGCAGGGTGCGGCCTGACAACTCGCCGAGCGTCCGTCTGATGTAGCGCATCTCGGGCGCGGTGCAGGCCTCGTTCATCTGGCGGACGTTGATCTTGGTCACATCGACGCTGGCGGCCCACTCGTCATGGAAGACCTCTTCGGCGTGCTTGCGCGCGGCATCGCGGGTGCCGTTGCCGGCCAGCTGCGCCTCGGTGAAGAGTCCGGCGCGCACCAGCACGGTGCGCAGCTCGCCGTCAAAGAACGCGATGTTCTGCGCCATGATGCTGTCGGCATGAAACGTGAGGCCGGCCTCGGCCTGCTTTTGGGCGAACGCCGCCGCGTCGCCGCGGGTGTAGAATCTCGCGTTTTTGAGTTCGAGCCGGTGTTCGCCGGGCTGGGGGGCGGTCCACGCGATGCGCAGGCCGCCGGGGCCGGGGTTCGCCAGGGTCAGGGTGTTGATCCACCCGGCAAGGCGGGCCGCCTCGGCGGGGCTGGTCCGGGCGAGGCTTTCGCGCAGGCGCCGGCCGGCCCAGAGGAATTGATGCACCGCGCTCTCGTAGAGGATTTTCTTGGGCATGGCTCAGGCGAGTTGCGCGATTTCCTGCTCGCTGTTCTCGTCCAGGGTCAGGCGGCGCTGGTGGGCGGGCAGGGAGATGCGCTCCCGTTTTTCCGTGCGGATGCGCTCCGCGATGGCGAGCATCTGCTCGTAGGTGACCGGCCATTTCTTGGGCGGCGGGGAGGTGATGAAGGTCTTGATTCGCTCCATTTTCGCCTTCAGGTAACGCATCGCGATGGTCATCTCCGGGAAGCTGCCATACATGCAGCCGGAGCAGGGCTTGGTGACCTTGAGCACCTCGTCCCGGAAGACGGTGGAGCGGTAGATCGCGGGAAAATCGTCGCCATAGGTCGGGATGTTCGAGGCGAGACGATGGTCGCAGCAGGGGGCGAAGTCACCGTTGGGCAGGACGGCGAAGTAGAGGTTGGGACTGTCGCAGACGTTGGCGTTTTTCTGCCGCCACGTCGTGGCCTGTTCGGCGGCGAAGCGCTTGATGTCGTCGAGATACTGGTCGGAGTCGTAGAGCAGGTATCCTTCCTGCTTCATGGCGCGGATGCGCTCGATGAGGCGGTCCACGTAGGGCAGCTCATCTTTCTGCCAGCGCTTGGTCTGGTCAAAGGTCCGGAAATTCATCGGCTTATCAAACGACGTCACGTGGATCGGCACGATGGAGGAGAACCAGCTGATCTCGGTGCCGAAGCGGATGACGTCCTCCACGTCGCCGAGGTTGTCGCGCTGGATGACGCAGCCGAGGGAGGCGAAACTGCTGTCCTTGGGCAGGTATTTGGTGAACGAGGCCATGGCCCGCAGCGCGTCGTGCCAGGATTTGGCGAAGCCGCCGTTGATGTCGTCCTGGTTGCCGGGCCAGAGCGAGTCGAGGGAGATGGAGATGTCGCGCCCGCCGGCTGCGACGACCTGGTGGATGCGTTCATCGGTGGCCAGACCGTTGGTCTGCATGCGGACGTGGACGCCGCGCGACTCAAACTCGCGGATGATCTCGGGCAGATCCTGGCGGGTGAACGGCTCGCCGCCGGTCAGCAGGACCATGGCCACGCCCATTTTTGCGAAGTTGTCCGCCATGCGCTTGATTTCATCGAGCGTGGCCTCGCGGACGTCGGAGTTGGCGTAGATGATGTTGCACTGTTTGCAGGTGAGGTTGCAGCGCGCCGTGATGTAGAATTGCACATAGACCGGCGTGTCCTGCAGCAGGGTGGAACGGGCCAGGGTGAGTTTGGAACGGGTGGAAAACATGAATGCCCTCGGAGGAGGGTCCCTAAAAGCAAGACCGACGGGAGGAGGGAAGCAAATAACTACTCACTCGATGATGAGGGTCTGGAGAACGGCCCAGTCCCACGCGAAATTCTCGCGTGGGCCGGGGCCGGTGCGCACGAGCAGCACAGAACCCTCGGGCAGCAGCGGCAGGCTGAATTCGAGCACCTGGATTCCACGGTCCCCGGGTTGGTGCAGCGGGTCGAGCAGCCGGCGGCCGAGGGTTTCGGTGCGGCCATCGGCGTGGCGGAGGACAAAGGTGAATTCCACGCCATCGGTTTTGTTTTCGCCCTGATAAGCCCCCGGCATGAGACCGATGCCCGCGACGACGCGCCGCGCGCCCGCGGGGAGGGCGAAGGCGAGCTCGAACGGCGGATGGACGCCGCGGACCGGGCGGCCGTCGAGCTCGAAATTGCTGTCAGTCGCGAAACCCGGGGGCAGCGGCGTCGCGTTGAAACCGAAATACTGGCGCGGGTCGGGCAGCCCCTGCTTGATCTGCAGGCGGGTGACGTAGGACTGGTCCCAGGCGCCGTTGCCGGCGGGGCCGGGCTCGGTGCGCAGCCGCAACACGGAGCCGGCGGGCAGGTTTGGCGGCAGGTAGACGCGGGCGCGCTGCATGCCGCGGTCCTCGGGCCGGGTGATAGGCTGCAGGAAGCGCCGGAAAACAGGCAGGGCGTCGCCGCCGGCCGGCAGCGCCTCAATGATGAACTCGACGCCGTCGGTCGTGCCACCGTCGAGATACGTTTGCGGCATGAGTCCGTAGCTGAAGATGACCTGCTGGTCGCCGGGGAGCAGCGGCCAGTTGATCCGGCCGGGTGCGTGCACGAGGGTGATGGGCTCCTTGTTGAGCTCGCGGATGCCCGTGGGTTCCGTGACGAGGCCGAGGGGCGTCCGGTTGTGCAGCGGGTGCTGCACGTAGGTGATGATCTCCTCGATGTCACAGTCTTCCGGTGGCGTCGGGCGCGGCGCGGCATAGAACGAGACGGTGAAGCCAGCAGCGTCGAAACCCGGCCCGGCCTCGAGCCGGAGCGACCGCACCGGGTTGCCGGGGGCGTTGCCGAACAGCTGGATCACATCGAGGTTGTCGAGCAGCAGCGGCGAGAGGATGACGGGCCGTCGGACCATCGGGGGCTTCAGGGCGAAGGCGCGGCCGTGCGGATGGAGCCGGCTATAGAGGCGCGCCTGCAGTTCGGGCGGGCGGTAGAGGAAAGAGCGGATGGTGCCACCGACGGAGAGAGGTGCCTTGACGCTGAACAGCAGCATGCGACCCGGGCCGGGATCCGGCACGGCAAGATCCTCGCCGGATTGCACATGATGGGTGGCCAGCAACGCGGGGGCGGGCGCCTCGTCGGGCCCGGTCCGGCGCCTGAGGAGCATGTAGTCCCGTTCCATGAGCACCGGGCTGTAGCGCTGGAGGATGGCGCGCAGCGTGAGCGGGTCGTCGGCCGCGGGGAGCCGGCCGTCGAGGGTCTGGAGCTTGAACACCTGCCAGGCCGGGGCATGCTGCGGGTCACGCACGAACGCCTCGTTTTTTTCCTGTAACCAGGGAGTAAAGACGTTGAACGAGCCACCCCCCATGGGGCGCGGCCGGTAATTGAGACCGTTCAGCAGCAGCAGGCCCTGCTCGAAGCCGAAGAAGTCCACCGTGCCCCGGCCAATCGTGTTCTGGATCTGCGGCACCTGGGCCTCGCGGCGGTTGAACTCGAGCTGGGCGTCGAGCGGCGCGCGGAAGACCGCCGGCCGGGCGACGAAGCGGAGGTTGCGCAGCAACGCCACCGGGGCGTCGGCGGCGATACGGTAGACGCGCCAGAGCCAGAACTCGGCGCAGCCGACGACGGCGAAACCGGTGACCGCGACGGCCAGCGCGAGACCGAGCCGGCGCCGTCCCGGGGTGGTGGGCGGCGGCGGGGGGCCGAGGACCGGGGTCCGGGCGGCCAGCCACAGGGTAAGTGTGATGACGGCGGCCGAGGCGAAGAAGATGAACACATGGCCGTCAGCGCGCAGGTAACCGTGTTTCCACTTGATGAAGCTGAAACCGGCCAGCAGCAGGAGCACGACTCCCAGCCTGAGCGAGCGGGTGCTGTGCGCGGCCACCCAGGCGAAGTTCAACGCGAGGCCGGTCGCGAGGGCGAGGCCGGCGGCCCGGATGAACGGCAGTTCCGCCAGTCCCATCGAGGCATTGTAACCGGAGGAGAGTTCGAGCACGCCCTTGATGTAGGCCGGCAGATAGGCCAGGTTCTGCCCGGCGAGGAGCCAGCAGCCGGCGACGGAAGCGAGGTAGACGCCGGTCAGCACGGCCAGGGCGCGCCAGCGACGCTCGAGGGCCGCGAGCAGCACGACGGAGCCGAAGCACGCCGCGGTCGTGAGCAGGTGCGTGCCTTTGAACATGGCCAGCGCACCCAACAGGGCCGCGGCCAGCCACGCCGGCCGGTTCAAGCGTTCGAGGTTGGCCAGCAGCACAAGAATCGCCACGAGGATGGCGTAATCGTGGAAGAGGTCATCCACCGTCGGCACGAGGAGAATCACCCCCGTGAGCCAGATCCAGCGGATCGGACCGGGCGCCGCCCGGCGGAACAGATGCAACAGCAGCGCGACGAAGGCCGCCTTCAACAGCAGATCGCCCGCGAGGCGCGCGCCGAACAGTTCCCCGGCATAGGTGTGCCCGTAGAGGATGAAACCGAAGGGGCCCGTCATCGGGAACACATCCTTGCCCCATTGCAGATTATGGGTGATGAAATGCGCGTAGGTGGCGTAATTTGATTTATCGAGACTTTGGTCGAAGGCCTCGCGGGCGGGCGTCAGGAAATATATCGTGAGCAGCAGCCACGCGAGTCGCAGGGGCCAGCGGCGGTGAGGGATGACTCTGACGGGAGATTCCATGGGTGGGTTGGGTGAGTCAGCGGATTTCCAGACGGGCGACGTAGGACCAGTCCCAGGCGCCGTTGCCCTGCGGCCCCGGGGTGACTTTCAGGATGAGCAGCGTGTTCGGGGGCGTGGCCGGCAGCGACACATTATAGGAGCGGTCCCCGCGATCCGACTCGTCGCCACCCGGATCGAGCCGGTGGCGGGAGAGGAGTGTCGCGGTTCCGTCCGGCGCCTGCAGCTCGATGAGGAATTCCACGCCGTCGCTCTGGCCGCCGTTTGTATAGGCGCCGGGCAGGAGACCGGCGGAGTAGGCGACTTGCCTTTCGGTGCCGGTCAGGCGGAAGCTGACTGCTCCCGGGGCATTCAACATGAAAACCGGCCGGCCTTCCGCGCGAAAGGAACCGCAGACGGCCGCATCCACGGCGACCGGGACGCGGTTGAACCCGGGAAACTGCTCCAGCCGGTAGCCGCCCGACCGGAAGTTGATGCCGGAAAAGAAACCCCAGTCCCATGCCCCCTCGTTGCCGGGGCCAGAGGTCGTGCGCAAAACAAGCGTGCTGCCGGGGGACACGGGCGGCAGCACCAGGTGCTCGACGCGGTAAGGCCGGTCGGCCGGCACGGCGGCCGGACGCAGGTGCTGGCGGAGCAGCAACTGGGCCGGCTGGCCGGGTCGCTCGAGCTCGACGATGAACTCCATGCCATCGGTGCGGCCGCCGTCGGTGTAGGCGGCGGGGTCGAGGCCGTAGGTGAAGCGCACGCCGTTATCAGCGGGAGTGACAGGAAACCGGACGGACGCAGGCGCCGCCAGCATCTGCACCAGCAGGCCGTCGAAGATCCGGAGCGGTGCGTTGGGCGGCTGCATGGCTGTCGGCGGCCGGGTGGCGGTGGGGAACCGCAGCCCCAGGCGCAAGTCGGCCGCGGCGGGAGCGGCGCCGGGACGGGGCACGGAATAAAACCGTATTTTCCACTCCGCCGTGTGCCACCACCCGGGATGGCCGGACTGCAGGCTGATGGTGCGGGCGTGTTTGCCAGGCGCGGCGGGGCTTACGTCGATCATGTCCGCCACGGACTCGATCACGGGGTTGAGCAGGACCGGTCGGGCGAAGCACGCGGGAATTACCCGGCGCCCGACGGGACGAACGAGGCCTTCGCCCTCCAGGTTAAGGAACAGGAGCGGCGGTTTGTAGAGCAGGGCGCGGAGCCGGCCAATGAGGGTGAGGGGCAGGTCGAGCTCGATGGCGAGCATCTGGTCCGGGGGCAATTCGGGCAGGGTGAAGGATTGCCCCGGGGCCAAGGCTTGTTCGCCAAATAAGCGGGGAGCGGGAAGCGAGGCGCCGGGGATTTTCCGGAACAAGACCATGCCCTGTTCCGTGGCTACCGGCTCGTAGAGGGCGAGCAGAGCCCGCAGGGTGCCGGCATCGTCCTGGGCAAGGAAGCGTTCGTCGATCGTCTCGGGCCGGACCAGGAAATAATCCGGCCGGGTGGCGGGATCCGCCAGTCGCCGGACATTCAGGTCGTGCAGCCAGGGAGTAAAGACATTGAAGGGGCCCCCACCCATCGGCCGGGGCCGGTAGTCCAGTCGGTTGAGCGTGAGGTAGCCGTGGTCGGTGCCGAAATAATCAATCGTGGCCCGGCCGACCCAAGCGCGCACCACGGGCAGGTCGTAAAGCGCGCGGCGCCGGTCGAGCTCCGCATCGAGCCCGGCCTTGGTTGCAGCGGGTCCGCCGATCTGCCGCGCCGCCAACCGGACCTGAGCCGGCAACTCGGTCAACGCCCACTGGAGGCGGCGCACGGTCGGCGCGCCATCGCCCCAGAGTCCGAGGGCGGTGGCGCACAACCCGAGCGCGATGATGCCGGCGCGAAGCCCGCGGCCCGCCCGCGCGCCACCCGCAGGGAACACGAAGAGCCACAGCGTCAGCGCGGCCACGCTGGCATATTGGTAGAAGATGTAGATGTGCCCGTCGCCCCGGACAAAGCCGTGCTTCCACTGGATGAAGGAGTAGGCCGCGAGGAGCAGCGTGCCCGTGGCGAGCGCGGGGTTGCGCCGGCAGTTCCACAGGGTGAGCGCCGCCATGGACTCCAGCGCAAGCAGCGCGCCCACACCCGACAGGAAGGCCGCGCGGGGCTCCTCGATCATCATCGCGGCGTTGTAGCCGGAAGACAGTTCGAACACGCCCCGCAGGTAACGCGGGAAATCGAGCGGATTCTGGCCGGCGAGCGCGAGAAACCCCGCCAGCCCTGCGGCATAGCAACCGGCGAACCAGCCCAGCGGGCGAAAGTCGCGCCGCCCCGCGGCCTGCAGGCCCAGCAGCAGCAGAACCGCCAGACCCAGCATGGCCTGCGTGCCTTTGTAAAGCGTGAGCAGCGCGAGAAAAATGGCCAGCAGGCCCCCAAGCCAGCGGGCCCGACCGACCGCCGCCGTCTCGAGCAGGCATAGGCCGGTGAGAAGGATGGCCAGGTCATAAGGCAGATCCTCGACCAGCGGCGCCGTGGCCAGCAGGCCGCCGAGCCAGACCCACCGGATCCAGCCGCCGCCGGCCCGCCGGAAAAACCACATGACCAGCGCACCGAGCGCCAGCTTGGTCAGCAATTCGAGCAGGAACCGTTTCCCGAACAGCTTGCCGGCGTAAAGGAAGCCGTAGGGCACAAAACCGTAGGGGCCCGCCATGGGCATGACTTCGGTCCCGTAGTGAAACCCGCTGGCGGTGAAATAGGCATAGGACGCGTAGTTGGAGTTATCGAGCGTGGGATCGGCAACCTGCCGGACGGGCAGGAAGAACACGAGGGCGACCAGCCCGGCGCCCGCCACCCACGGCATCCAAACCGCCCGGCGTGACTTGGTCGCAGCGGGAGGGGCCGCAGGATGCTCTGAGGTGGGCATGAAGGGGGCGACCTCCGAAGCCTGCATCACGGGGTGAACCGAATGTCAGTCCAGTAGGTCCAGTCATAGGCCTGGTTGTTGTTCGGGCCCGAGTTGATGCGCAGGATGAGGCGGCCGCCTCCTTGGGGCAGGGCGAGATCGAAGCCCTGGATGCCCTGATCGGCCGCGATGGTGACGGGTTGCAGCAGGCGGTTGAAGAGCGGGAGGGTGCGGCCGTCGGATCCCAGCCACTCGAGGCTGAACTCCGCGCCGTCGGTCGCGTTCGGCGCCTTGTAGGCTTTCTCGGCGAAACCAAAGCGGCCACTCACGCGGGTGGCGGGAAAGTTGACCTGGAACTCGAGGGTGCTGGGCGGATGGCAGAACAGGACCTCGCGCTCGGCCTCGTTGAGGATGGAGACGGGATAAAGGGCGTTGGCGCTTGCGGGCACCCGGTCGAACATCCGGAACCTGTCCTCGGTCGTGCCGGCCATCAGGCCGGCGGAGCGCGGCAGTGGCGGCAGGGAAAAAAACCGCACCGTGATGGCGGACTGGAAATACCGGCTTTCCCCGGGCGGCAGCTGGACGGAGATGGTATCCGCGCGGGGCGGTGCGTCGCCCGCCATGAAGCGCTGGATGTTGAAGGGGTTGCTGAAGTGGGGGTAGACCAGGAAGCCGGCCTCGGCCATGCGGCGGATCAGGCGGTAGGAGTTCTTGAAATCACCACCCTCGGTGACGCCCAGCGTGAGGATCGGGGACTTGTAGAGAAAGGCGCGCAGCGAGCCCAGCAGCGAGGGCTTCGCCACGAGCTCGACCCAGATCGGGGTCTCGCCCAGGGCGGGCACGCGGATGACGTCGTTGAAGCCCACCGTGGACTCGGAGATCAGGGTCCGCTGGTCCAGGGAGGGATCGGGGTCGTTGCGGCGCCACAGGAGCATGCCCTTCTCCTCCAGGACATATTTGTAGTGGTAGTAGACGTAGCGGGCGGAGAGAGAGTCCTCCAGGGCGGGCAGGCGGTAATCGATGGTGTCCATTTTCTGGATGACAAACTTGGGCGCGCGGTCCGAGCGGAAGAACTCCTCGTTGAGCCGCAGGAGCTCGGCGGTGTAGGGCAGGTAGGTCTGGAAAACGGGGCGCGGCCGGTAATTGAAACGGTTGAACAGGAGGTAGGCCTGTTCATTGCCGAGCAGATCCACGGTGTCGTCGCCGATGACCCGGCGCATGGCGGGCATGAGGTGCGGCTTGGCCACCGCGTCGTATTCGAGGCGGGCGTTGCGCTTGAGATCGGGCAGAATGCGCAGGGCGTTGACGATCTGCTTGAGGTTGTAGTTCCAAGTGGCCGGGGCGTCGGTAATGGCGCCGGGCAGGACGGCCATGATGCCCCACAGGCTGAAGACGAGGGAAGCGGACAGCAGTCCGGCCTTCACCCGCCGGAACGGGCCGTCGTCCCGCATCAGCACCGGGAAGGTCACCGGCACGAGCAGGCAGGAGATGTAGTGGGCGAACACATGTCCGTCGGCGCGGGTGAAGCCATGCTTCCAGTTCAGGAATGAGCCGGCGGCGACGACCAGCATGGTGGCGAAGGCGAGCGGCAGGTCGGTCCGGCGCCACTGACTCAGCAGGTAGTAGGCCGCGAGGGTCAGGCCGGCAGCCAGCCCGAGGGCCAGGGTGCGGGGTTCTTCATAGAGCGCCATGCCGTCGCCGTAGCCGCTGCTGGCATTGAGTGAGGTGAACACATAGGCGGGCAGGTTGCCGAGGTTCTGGCCGCACAGCAGCCAGCCGGCCAGGAAAGTGAGGCCGAAGGACCCGGCGCTCAAGGCCAGGTCGCCCCAGCGGCGGCGCCAGAGGTGGTGCCCGGCGACGCAGACCAGCCCGAAACCGGCCAGCATGAGGTTGGTGAACTTGACCAGGGCGAGGAGACCCAGCCCGAAACCGATGAGGGCCGTCAGCCAGCGTCGTTCCGACCTGCCTTGATGCAGCCACGCCAGCACGAGCAGCAGGATCATCGTCATGTGCATCGCATCGAGGTAATTGGCGACGAAGAACAGGAAGTAGGCGTAATAAAGAACCTGGCGCCAGCCCGAGAACCGCCGGCCGAGCAACCAGATGACGGTGGCAAAGGCGGTATTGCTCACGGCCTGCCAGATCAGAAAATCACTGTAATTGGCGCCGTGGTTGGTGGCAGCCAGCAGGTAACCCAGCGGGCCGTAGGTGAAAACCAGGTCGGTGCCCCACTGCAGGCCGTGTCCGAGCGCGTAGCCGATGACCATCCGCCAGGACGGATCCAGGCCCGACGAGGGAGGCGCGGGCAGCTTGAGGAGGCTCAACCACACGACCAGCCACACCGCGGCCTGGCAAAGTAACTGCGGCATGCCTTGCTGGACACGGGCGAACCAGTGCGGACCGGCAGAGTTGGCGGAGGAGGTCATGGCAAAGTCATGTGGGTGAGGCGGGCCTGCGGCAGCAGGATCATACGGTCCCGGACCGGACCAATATGTCAGCAGACGCCGGCTGGGCGTCGAAGTCGAGGCAAGCCTCGCGGGCGAGGTCCACGTGGCGGGGCAGAACCCGGTGATAGTCGTAGTAGCGCAGCACCGTCGAGTAGGCGGTGGCAGTGAGGGTCTTGCCGCTGCGCTCCTTGTCGAGGCAGGTTTTCATCATGCGCGACAGCGCCAGGTCGTCACCGGGGGGGACGAGATAGGCGTCCTGCCGCTGGCCCACCATCTCGGGTATGCCGTGCACGTCCGTGGAGACAATCGGCGTGCGGAAAGCCATCGCCTCCAGGAGCACGCGCGGGAAGGATTCCTCGAAACTCGAGCATACGAACAGGTCGGCGGCCTGAAAATACTGGTAGGCCTCCCGGGTCTCCATGATGATCTCCAGGTTGGTGATCCCAAGGCGCTTGATTTCCTCCTGCAGCAGGTCGAGGTAGACCCCCGCCCGTCCGCCGACGAGGAGGAAACGGTGCCGCCCCGCGCCCGCGTGCTGGCGGTTGAAGTGGGCCACCGCCCGGATAAAGGTGTGCTGGCCCTTCCGTTCGCACACGGTGCCGATGTTGGCGATGATGGTCTCATCCTCGCCGTAGCCGAGGCGCCGCCGCAGCTCCGCGCGCGGGTGGGCGCGCTGGAAATCCGCGATGGCCTCGATCTGGATCCAGCTGGGAATCCGGCGGAAATTGCCGCGCCCGTCGAACTCCTTGTAGTAGCGTTCGGTGGCGCGGCAGAGGAAGAGCGCGCGCGTGGCGAGCCGGAAGGCCTCGCCCACCAGGGCGTGCATCGGCAGCGGGAGCGCCTTCTCGAAGAACCGGAAGATGGAGGAGCTTTCGTGGATGTAGAAGAGCGAGGGCTTGCCGGCGCGGTGGGCGAGATGGACGCCCCAGAAGCAGACCAGGGTGTTGCACACCACGAGGTCGATGGCGCGGAAGTCGAACCGCGCGCGCACCTCGTCGATCCGGGAGGTGAACTCCGCCGGATTGGCCGCGGAGTAGATCCGGTGCCGGTCCCCCAGCGTGATCTTCGCCCCCAGCGCCTCATAGCGCGCGCGCAGGGGTCCGTCCTCCGTGGTGAACACCTCGAGGCTGAAGCCGGCTTCGCGCACCAGGTAGGTGGCGTATTCGATCAGGAACAGGGGCGCACCCTCGAGGTTGAAGTTGTGGGTGAGCAGCAGCACGCGCAGCCGGCCCCCGCGCGCAGCATGCACGTAGCGCGTGTGGGCGGGCGCCAGCCGCCCGGCCGTGAGCGCCAGCGAGGGATTCAGATAAGGGTCGCGGAACCCGGGATAGCGCCGGATGAAGGCGATGTGCTCCGCCTCGTCGAAGGTTACGCCGCGCGTGGCGCTGCCCCAGTGCATGAGCTTGGCCTGGGGCGTGTAGAGCACGCGGTAGCCGGCCGCCTGGGCGCGGAGACAGTAGTCGACGTCGTTGAAGGCCACGCCCAGCGCCGGTTCATCAAAGCCGTTGAGCCGCCGGTAAAGCTCGGTGCGCGTCAGCAGGCAGGCGCCGGTGACGGCGGAGACCTCGCGCGTGGCCGCATGCCACTCGATCTCCGGCAGGTCACGCGGCTGCATTTTCGCCAGGGGGGTGTCCGCGAGACCGCCGTGCGGGCCGACGACAATCCCCGTGTGATTCAACGACCGGTCGGGGTAGATCAGCTGGGCACCCACCACGCCCACATCCGGTTGCGTGAACCATCCGGACATTTCCTCGAGCCAGCCGGGCTCGAGCGCATTGACGTCGTTGTTCAGGTGGAGGACGAGCGGGGTCTCGACGTGGGGGAGCGCCAGATTGACGAGGTGCGAATAGTTGAACGGCGCCTGCGGATTGTCCGGCCGCAGCACCTTGCACTTCAGGCCGGGCTGGCGCTGGATCATCTCCAGGAAGCGCAAGGCATCGGGATCGCGCGAGTGATCATCCACGATGATCAGCCGGACCTGGGACCAGTTCACCGTTTCGTTCAACCGTTCGAAGCATTCCTGCAGCAGGTGCAACCGGTCGCGGGTGGGGATGACAATGGTGACCGGCAGCCGGACCAATACCTCCGCGGGCCAGCAGAGCTGGTGATAGCGCCGCCGCTGGTGGTGGGCGGTTTCGGGGAAAAATGCGGCGGCCGGTGAACCGCGCCGCTGCAGCGAGTCCTGCAAAGCGGCGCGCGCCTGCTCGATCGAGGGATCGGCCAGATCCGTGATCAGGGGCACCCCGGCCCGGGCGTGATGACAGACGTGGGGCACGTGCGCCACGCGGTCGGCGGACAGGTTTTCCGTGAGGCGCAACAGGACATCATACCAAGGCACGAGGCTGTAGGCCTCGCGGAACCCACCAAGTGCTTCCAGACGGGCGCGTGACATCACGCTCAGCTGGCCGGGAAACAGACCGGACAGCGCCAGGGCCGGGCTCCAGTCGGG
Source organism: Verrucomicrobia bacterium Ga0077533 (assembly GCA_001464505.1). Lineage (GTDB taxonomy): Bacteria > Verrucomicrobiota > Verrucomicrobiia > Opitutales > Opitutaceae > Lacunisphaera. The sequence continues at coordinate 10,283 of LNEH01000147.1, read as the reverse complement.
TTTGAAGCCGGGCGCAGAACGCACCCCGGCGTCGTCCATGCAGTCCTCGTCGGTGTAGACCAGTTCGAGTTCCGGCTGCGCCGCCAGTTTCTCGGCGAGTTGGAGCAGAGCGTCAGGGGAAAGCCGGGAGTGCGCTGGCAGCAGCGTCACACGTCCGGCCTCGCCGGACTGGAGTGCGGCGTTCAGCGCGTTGGCGAAACCGGCGCGGTCCGCTGCGCGGTGAATTGCGATCCGGGCCTCGGTGGCGAGCGCGGCGGCCGTGCCGGCCAGCGGGGTGTCGTGCGGGAGGATGACATGCAGTTCCCAGCGCGGATAGAGCTGTCCCTGCAGGGCAGCGGCCAGCTCGCGGAGATGAACAGTGGTGCATCCGCGGGCGTCGGCGAGCACGCTGAACACCGGCCCGCCGGCAGCCAGGACGGCGGCCTGGGCCCGCATGATCTCCGTCAATGCCGGGGAAAGCCGGTTGTGGCGCAACCACTGCCGGTAGGGTGGTTCTTGTTCGAGGGCAAGGTGAGCGAGGCTCGCCGGCGCGTGTTCCGTGAAGTGGCGATAGGCCTCGCGCATGGCCGGGATCAATTCGCGGGGCCCGCCCGTCCGGATATGCTGCTCCCGGCAGGCCCGCCAGAGGGCCCGCGCGGCGGTCCAGAAATATCTGGAGCGGAATTCCGGGTAAGGCTGCTCCTTTTGATTGCAGTTCAGTTGGTGGAAGGGCCGGACAAACACCAGATGCCGGCTGCCGTCCTCCAATTCGGCGAAAACCTTCAGCCAGGCCGGGTCGGGCCGGTGTTCGATGATGTCGGCCATGCCGAAGAAACCCGAGGTCGCGGCCGCGGCGTGCTGCGGGAACATCCGCACGGCGTCCTCGCGGCCCCGGCCGAGTTCAACGGCGTTCTCCATCATCGGGTCCGCGCTGGCGGTGAGGCGCACGATGCGCTGCTCCAGGTGGATCAGCCAGCCGGTCACCGGCAGTTTGCCGTATTGGGAATGTCCGCCGAGGGCGGGCGTCTCCAGTGCGCCCCAGAAGGGCGGGCTGGGTTGCACGACGAGCTGCTCGGTGGCGGCCTCGAGGGCCAGGGTGCGCGCCAGCGTGGTGAGTTCCGCGGCGGCGATATCCGGTTTCGCCCGCTGCGCCTTGAGCAGCCGGCCGATCACCCCGGGCACCAGCCGCGGATCCAGCTTGGGGCGCGCGGGTGCGGCCCCGGACTTCACCTTGATGGGCTGGCGCCAGAACTCGACCCAGTTGTTGCCCTGGTCGAGCAGTTCGAGGCGGAGCAGTTTTGCCCCCGGATGCGGCTCGAGGAGAAAGGAAAATCCGGCGTAAGGCAGGCCGGCGTAACCGCGGTATTTCGCTTCGATTTCCGGCCGGGGCAGGCCGAAGATGCCGGTAAAGGGCCGGTCGTCCACCCAGGCCCGCAGGTCGCGAAAAACCGCCCCGGTCTTGGAAACAAACCAGCCGGCCACCCAGGTTTTGCCGCCGCTAAACGTCCATTGCTGGGGCGCTTCCACGTCGAATAGGTAGGCGGCATTTTCGTTCATGGGGAAAGGCGGCGGAAACTACGGGAGGGCGTGGCAGACCAGCAAGCCCGGACCGAGACAGATTGATCCGGGACGGGCGGAAACAAACTCAGGCATGGCGCTAACGGGAAACCGTGAGCAGCAGGTTGGACCAGTAAGTCCAGTCGCTGGCGGCATTGCCGGCTGGCCCGGCGCTGATCGCCAGTTCGATTATGCTGCCTGGCTGACTGACGGGAAGGGCGCAATAAAACCTCTGCTCGCCCCGGTCGGACGGAATCTCCCCGGGTCGGAGCATCCGGCGCAGCAATTCACTCCGTTGGCCGTTGGGGCTGACCAGGCTGATGATGAATTCCGCCCCATCGGTGCGACCGGGGTTGCTGGCGGCGTAAGCCCCCGGCCGGAAGCCGAAACCGCCACTCAGCTGGATTGCTTCCGGGGGCAGCCGGTAGCTGAACAGGGACGGGGCATGGGCGAAGAAAATCAAGCCACCTTGCTCGCGGGTGGCGCTGGCACCAAACGGTGCCCTCAGACGGTGCAGAGGCGGACCAAGGGATACCGTTGGGAGGGCAAAGGCCACACGTTGCTCCGGGGAGATGGACTCTGGTCCACATTCCACTTCCAGGGCCGGACTGGAGAAGGTTTCCCCGGTGGCCGAGGTGGCCCTGGCAATAAGGCGATGCCGGCCCGGACCAAGGTGGCCGAAATCCACCACCAACTTCACATTGAGACTAGCGGTGGGGGGAAAGGACACGCCTTGCAGCACCGTATCGTTGACCAGCAACTCCAGACGTTGCAGCCGGCCGCCGGAGTGGGTGGCGCCCACGTTATACTCGATGGAGGTCGGGGTCACCTGCTGAAGCCCTTGGACATAGGGTTCGCCCAGCCGGCCGTCGGCGGCACCACCGGCGAGGGCGAGCGGGGTGCTACGGCTGGAGTCCTTCAGCATAAGCACCCGGAATCCGTGGGGACGGAACTGGGAGGATTCAACCTCGGCGTAATGCTCGGTCACGAAGCGGTCCAGGGCCGGATAGAGATGGAGCGGATATTTTTCGAAAAGGCGCTGGGCCCCGAGGCTGCTGTCGACGAAGAATACGGGGCGGGTGGCCTCAAGTTCGCGCACGAGCGCGTCCACGGCGCCGGGCACGGCGCCGTAGTCGGTGTTGATGCCCGGGGCGGTGTTCTTGCCGGGTTGCACCCCGGTCTGGAACGAGGTATAGATATACTTGGAGGCGGGTTTCCGGTCGGCATAGACATAAAAATCCGGATAGATGCCCCAGACAATGATCCGATCCGTCGGCCGGGAGTGGGCCTTGATGAATTCAGCCGGCCGGTAGGCGACATCCTTGCCGCCGGCCGGCCGGGTCCGGCCGCGCAGGGGGTGGGCCACGACATTCCAACCGGCAGCGAGCAAAACCAGCGCGGAACCCAGGCGCAACCACCAGCGGCCCGGCGCCAGACACCAGCCGGTCACCGACCCCAGCACCCACGCCCCCGCCAGCGCGAGTGCGGGCAATGATTGGATGTAATAATGGGCATGCACTCTGCCGGCCGAGGCGGAGCCCGCCGCCGACAGCGCCAGCCAGCAAAGCAGAAATACGGCGGAAGGTTGGGTGGTCTTGTCCTGTCCGGAAGGTTGGTCCCGGGTGACCAGGTGCAGGCAGCCCAAGGCGGCCAGGATGATGAAGCCCAGCTGGAGCGGATATTCTTCGCCGAGCATACGAGGCAGGGCCAGCGCGGCTTGGATGCGGTCGGCCAGACTGGTGTCGGCCCCGTAATAAATGAGGTTGTAGGTCCAGCCGTAGAAATAGAAATCGTTGAGGGTGCCATGCCACCAGAAATAGGCAAAGATCAGCGCCAGCAGGGTGGTGAAGCCGGCGATAAGGCCGCCCAGAACCCGGGCCGCCGGCACGAGACGCAGTCGCCGGGTCGCGGCGACATAGATGAGCAATGCCACGGGGGCCCCGACCTCCAGCAATCCCGGTTGCTTGGACATGAACGCCAGGGCATAGCCCATGCCGGCCGCAAAGGGCGGCCAGAAGCCGGCCCGCGCCCAGTTGACCCAGAACCACCACGCGCTCCAGCTGGAGAAAAAGATGAGGAACCACTCCGTGCTCAGCGAGTAGGCGTCGCCCACGTAGAACAGATCGGTGGAAAACGCGGCGAAGATCACCGCGGCCCACAGGCCCGTGGCGGCGTCGCGCCAGCGCCGGCCCAGGAGGAAGAGGGCAAAGGCGATCGAGGTGATCATGCCCGCCAGCGTGGCGTGCATCGCCCACACGTTGTTGACCCCGGCGACGGCAAAAATGAGGGCGGTCGCGTAGTGGCAGACCGGGGCCCGATGATCGATGGCATCGCGATACATCACGCCACCATCGACGATGGTCCGCCCCACGGTGGCGTAAATGCCCTCGTCGAGGTTCCAGAAGGCATTGCCAAACGAGGGCCAGCGCAGCCAGAAAATCCATACGGTGAGGCCCGCCAGGGTCAGCAGGAGGAGAGGGCGTTGGGCGCGGGACATGCGGGGGCAGGGTTCAGCTGAAATAGGCCTCGCGCGCCATGGCCACATGGTTGGCCAGCGACACGCGCACATCATAGTAGCGGGATACCCGGGCGAAGGCGCGGGAAATCATCTTGTCGTCCCGGGAAAAATGCCGGTCCAGGCAGGCCTTCAGTGCGGCGGCCAGCTTGAAGTGGTCCCCGGCGGGGATCAGGTGCGCCTCGTCATGGTTCACCAGCATTTCCGGGATGCCGTTCACGTTGGTGGAGACAATCGGGATCCGGAATGCCGCCGATTCGAGCAGCACGCGGGGAAATGATTCCTCGAAGCTGGTGCAGACAAAGATGTCGGCGAGGCGATACCAGTCGTAGATGTCCAGGGTTTCCGGCACGAGGCGGGTGTTGGCCAGCCCCATGAGGTCCATGTCCTGTTGGATGGTCTCAAGGTAAAGACCCGGGCGGGAGCCGACCATGATGAATTCAATGGCGCCATGAGAGGCGAGGCCGGTGCCGTGCTGCTGCATCAGCTGGTGGATGCCGCGGATGAAGATGTGCTGGCCCTTGCGCTGGCAGACGGAGCCGATGTTGACGACCAGGGTGGCGTCGGGATCGAGGCCATGCTTGAGCCGCAAGGCCCGCTTGGTGTGGGCGGCGGCGAACCGCTCGATGCGCTCGATGTCCACCCAGCTGGCCAGGGTGCGAAAATGATCGCGCGCATTGAGCGCCTCAAAGATCTCCCGCGTGGCGCGCGCGGTGAAAACGACCCGACCGGCCGACTTGATGGCCTGGTCGATGAGCGGGATGAGCGCGGGGGCCGCCAGCCGGTGGGTGGTGAAGAATTTTTGCGGGGTGTTGCTCTCGTGGATGTAGAGGGCGGTCGGTTTCCCCAGCAGCTGGCCGAGGTGCTTCAGGTCGATGTCCGCCAGCGTCCGGCCGGCCGCGAAGACGCCGAGGCGTTGCTGGAACGCGCGCGGGTCGGGTGCGTCCAGCAGGTCGGCGAGGTCGAGCAGTTCGACGGTCAGGCCGGCTTCTTCAAATTTTTGCCGCAGGGGTCCCTCGGCCGGAGAAAACACCCGCACCTGCCAGCCCGCCTTTTCGGCGAGGTATCGGGCGTATTCGAAGATGAAAAGCGGGGCACCCTCCAGATTGAGGCTGTGGGTGAAGACCGCCACCTGGAGTTTGAGCGGGCGCCGGGCGTAACGGTGGTCACAGGGGTCCACCCGCAGGGTGGAATCGGCGTGGGCCAGGACCTCGCTCAGGTAGGGATCGCGCACATTGGGATAGCGCTGCACGAAGGCTAGGTGTTCCTTTTCCGTGTAGCTCTGGCCCCGCGAGGCGCTGCCGAGGTGCGTGAGCGTGGCCTGCGGGGTGTAAACGGTGCGATGGCCGCGCGCGGCCGCGCGGAGGCAGTAATCCACATCGTTGTAGGCGACTTGGAAATCCTGTTCATCAAAGCCGCCGAGCTGCCGGTAAAGCCCGGCGCGCGTGAGCAGGCAGGCCCCGGTGACCGCCAGCGCGTTGCGGGCGGCGTGGGGCAGAAAGAAATAACCGAAATCGTCCCGCGGCAGGCCGGCGAAGACCGAGTGCGGCAGTCCGCCCCGGGGATCGATCGACAGGCCGGCGTGCTCCAGCCGGCCGTCGCGTTGCACGAGGCGCGCACCCACGACGCCGACCCCGGGCACGGACATCCATCCGACCATGTCCTCGAGCCAGCCCGGCTCGAGCGCCTCGATGTCATTGTTCAGATGCAGCAGCAGCGGAGTGTCCGCGGCGGCGCTGCCGAGGTTGACCAGGCGGGAATAGTGAAACGGATCCTGCGGCCGGCCCGTGCGGATGACGCGGCAGGACAGTTCCGCGCGAGCTTCCAGCCGGGCCAGCAATTCCACCGCCGCCGGGTCGGTCGAGCCGTCATCGACGATCACCAGCCGCACATGGGCCCAAGTGACGGTGCGCTCCAGCGAGGCCACGCAGGCGGCGAGCAATTCCGGCCGGTTTTTCGTGGGGATGATTATCGTGACCGGATTCTCGGCCAGCAGGGCCGGATCCCACCGGAGCTGATGCAGGCAAAGGGCGTGCTGTTTCATCAGCGGGGGCAATAACGGGGTCGCGCGCAGGCCCCGGCGCCGCACCGCCTCGGCAATGCCGCGGCCGGCGGCCTCAAACAGGTAGCCCTTCTGGTCGCCGCGCTGCGCCGTGCTTTCCTCATGGGCGCGCCAGTGATAGCACACAAACGGCACGTGGATGACATCGGCCGGGGCGATCAGCTCGTGGCAGCGCAGGAAAATGTCGATGTCCTGCGCGCCGTTGAACTCGGGACGGAAGCGGCCGGCCTGCTCCACAATGGTCCGGCGGATGACCGTGAGGTGGTGCGTGTAATTGTGCGTGATCGCCATCTCGGGGCTCCAGGCGCCCTTCAGGTTCGGGTCGTAGCGGCGGCCTTCGTCGTCGATCTTGTCCTCGTCGGTGTAGAGATAGCCGGCGGTCGGATGCGCCGCGAGCGCCTGGGCCACGTGCAACAGGGCGTCGGCCGGCAGCAGGTCGTCGTGGTCGAGAAAGGCCACGTGGTCGCCCGTGGCGAGATCCAGGGCGGAGTTGGAAGCCCGCGCAATGTGCCCGTTCTGTTCGCGCACGATGAACTTGATGCGCGGATCGGCGGCGGCCGCCGCCGCGAGCATCGAGCGGACATGCCCCTGGGGCGAGGCGTCATCCGCGACGCACAGTTCCCAGTTCGGGTAGAACTGGGAGCGCAGGGCATCGAGCAGTTCCGTGAGATACCGGGCCGGGGTGTTGTAAGCGGGAACGATCACGCTTATTTTCGGGCCCGCGGGGGCGAGAGCCCGGGCTTCGCCGGCCAGAAAACGGCTGAGGCGCGGGGTCAGCCGGTTGTGGCCGGCCCAGCGGGTGTAGGGATCCTGCTGCTGCCAGGGGACGGGCGGGGCGGCGGGCTTTGCCTGCTGTCGGATCAAGCTGTCGGCCAGCTTGCGGCGGGTGGTGCGGACTTCCCGCCAGAAACCGGTCCAGCTTTCCAGGCGATAGTCGCCGGTCAGCGCGCCCTGGACGAAGGCCCAGACGGTGCGGGCGAACAACCGGTCGCTGAAAATCGGGATGGGGCCGGTGTGTTCGTCGATCTTGTTGAGAAAAATCCGCTGGGCCCAAAAGAGCTGGCGCGGGCCGTCGGGATACTCGACGAAGATCTTCAGGCAGGCCGGGCTGAAGTGTTCCGGCCGCACATCGACGAGTCCATAGTAGGAGGAGAACCGGGCGTGCGGCGGATAATCCGGGTGGTGCCGCAGGATGTCTTCGCGGGCTTTGCCCCAGATGAGGCGGTTCTCGTTGTAGAGGCCGATCGTGGCGACCACGCGGGAAATCTGCCGGTCCCGGCTGAAAAGCCAGCCGCTGACGCGGAACTTGTCATAGTGCGCATTGATCCAGTCCTGCGGGATGTCGAGGTGGCCGATGAGGTCGTTTTGCGGCGTCATCCGCGTGGTGTTGACCGTGAGATCCGCCAGCATCCGCCGGGCCTCCGCCCTCATCACCCCATGGGGCTCGAAATGAAAATGCCGGTAAAGGTAGTGCAAACTCTCGGCGATGAGTCCGGTGGCCAGCATCGGGGCGGGCTGCCGGGCGGGGATCGCGCCCGCCGGGGCGATGGCGGTGCGGAAGAACTCGGTCCAGAGATTGCCCGGGCGCAGGACCTCAAGCGTGACGGTCCGGGCTCCGCTCCACGGCCGGAGCCGGATCCAGAAACCGGAGCGCAGTGCGGCCGGCGCACCCTGCATGAAGGCCTGGATGTCGGGCCGGTCATAGCCCATGATGCCATAGGTCAGCACCCCGTCGACCCGGGCGCGGATATCGGCCAGCTCGCCGCCGTTTTTATCGCAAATCCAGCCCCGGATATCGACCAGCTCCGTGGTGGTTTGCCAGGACGTCGGCTGGTCGATGAAGAAATGGCAGAAATCGGTTTCCAAGGGGGGAAAAGACTCACAACAGTCGGTCGCCCCGGCGGGGTAAAGCAAAGATTTTCTGCGGTGAAGCCGACCGGCTATTTGATGGTGACAAAACTCCAGTAGGCCCAGTCGAAAGCGAGATCGTTGGCCGGGCCCGGTCCGGTGCGCAGGATGATGTCGCCGCTGGCCCCGGCGGGCAGGTCCAGATCGAATACCTGGGTGCCACGATCGGTCTCGCGGGTCGCGGGAAGCAGCAGCCGTTCCGCCAGGAGTTGGAACTGCCCCTCGGAGGTTTGCCGGAGCACCTCAAACAGGACCCCGTCGGTGTGCTTGGCGCTGTCCGCGTAGGCGCCCGGCAGCAGGCCGAAACCGGCTCGCAGCCGGCGGGCCCCGGGCGGAGCGGGGAAAACCAGCTCGCTTGACGGGTGGGCGCCAAAAACCTCGCGGTCGCCCAAGGGGTTCAACCCGATCCCGAACTGGGCCGCCACCTCGCGGGGCGGGGGTGTCATCATCGTGAAAAGATTTGCTGAGCCCGCCGGCATTTCGGCGACGGCGATCCGCTGGCCGCGGGTGTCGATGTGGTGTTGGTGCAGGTTCAGTCCCGCCAAGACCGGCACAGCCACCCTCTGTTTGGCCGAGGGCAGGTAAACATCGGTCACGTCGCCGGTCAGGACCGGTGAGGAGCTCAGGCCAAATTGGCGGATGACCGGCTGGAGCAGGTCCGCGCGGTAACGCTGCGGCCCGGGCGCCACCAAGGCGCCGACGGTGTCTTGATTTAGCAGGGTGAATGCCGCCGCCTGTGCCTCCAGGTTGTTTTCCATCGGAAAGGGGATCATGAGCGCACGCCTTTCCGCCATGTAGGGCAGCACGGGATTCCAGTCCTGCCCGAAGATGACCAGGACGTCGTCGGATTGAGTGACGGCCTTGAGGGCCCGGCTGAGTTCGGGCACGCGGGTTTCATTGGCCGGAATCAATCCGTAGTAAGTGCGGGTGTAGTTGATGTATCCGGCACTCAGCGCCAGCGTGATGATGATCCAGCGCAGGGGCTGGGGCAGGGCGGGTTGATCCAGCACCTGGCCCAAGGCGAGACCATAGGCGCCCAGCAGGAAAATCCCCGGGCTGAAGAAATAATAATCATGCACCTGATAAAGAGTCGCAAAGATCAGTGGTCCGGACAGGGCGCACGCCAGCAGGAGCAGCAGCCGCCGGCGCAGCAACGGCGAGCCCCGCCACATGGCCACCCCCAGTAAAAGCCAGCCGGCGACCCCCACCACCGCATCAGTGAAAGTGGAAAAAATTCCGGTCCAGAAACCGATGCTGAAACGCAGTCCGGCCCCGCCGATGGCCCACACGCTGACGGCCGAGGACTGGAGAAAACCAGCGAGCGGGTTCAGCGCCTTCATGGCATCGGCATGGACCGTCCAGACCAGGCCCGCCCCTAGGGCGCCGCCGGCCAGCAGCCCGGCGGTGGCAAGTATCCCCAGCCGGGAGCGGCGGGATGCATGGCCGGCGGCAGCCGGCCGCCAGACTTCCCCAAGCAAGATAAACCCAGCCGCAGGCAGGAACACCACCAAGGTCGTCATCTTGACCATTCCCGCGAGCCCGCCGCAAACCAGTGCGAGCACGATGGCGCTCCTGCCACCCTCGGCCAAGGCACGCCAAAATGCCCAGAGAAACCACGCACCCAGGCAGAGCACCGTGGTCTCGATCATAACCGTCCGCTGATAGAATAGGTAGAGCGGGCTCGCGAGTATGGCCGACAGGATGAGCCAGCGCCGGGCCGGGGGCAGCGTGAAGCGGCCGGCGAGCAAATAAAGCGCGGGCAAGGCCAGATAAAAAAACAGCAGCCCGACCGTCCGCGCGGCCTGCTCCACCGGCATGCCGGTGAGGCGGACGAGCAGGGCGGCGGCATTTTGATAAAGCGGAAACTCCAGCGGGATCGACCAGGGTTTGCCCAGCAAAGGGGTGGGATAGTCGAGACGCAGGCCTTCCTCGGCCAGGTAGCGGATCGATATCGCCGTTTGGGTCTGGCGAAACTCATGTCCATCGACCGGCGCATTGGTCCAGCCGAGGTGCGAACACCACCCGTGCAAGCCAAGCACCACGGCAAACAGCGCCGTGCAAAAACGGCGGTCCCGGGCTTCGGGGGCGGGCAGATTCATCGGATGTCAATCCGCGCCCAGTAGGCCCAGTCGCTGGTGATGCTGCCGCCGGGCCCGGGCAGGGTGCGGAAAAGCAGCCGGCCGGCGGCTCCGGCGGGCAGGGCGACCGTGGCAGGCTGGGTGTGGCGATCAGCGACCTGTCCCACCGGGTTCAGGATCCGGG
>LNEH01000146.1 GCA_001464505.1 Verrucomicrobia bacterium Ga0077533 | reverse complement strand
GGTCGGTTGCCCGCCGGTGTAGGCGCTGGCCAGGATACCGAAAAGAATTTCCGCCTGCCGGGCCCCGGTCGGCACGGCAAAAACGATGTCCGTGGGCGCGTGCGCATCGATCACGGTCTTTTGATCGAGGTCGTAGGCGGCGAGGGCGAAAGGATGGACGATTTCCTCGGGCCGGGGATGCAGCATGCTGGTGATCCGCGGGTCGGGCACATTCTTGAGCGTGAAACGTCTGCGCGGAACATTGACAGTTTCAGGGCCGGAATCCGCCAGCGTGAAACCCTGGAGGGGTGCGATTTCCGCGCGATCCTGCACCGCGCGCACCAGCCGCCGGGCGACGAACAAGTGGGTGTCGGACCCGAGCAGGACAGGCTGATCCGTCAGGCCGAGGTTGGTGATGAGCAGCCGCAAGGAGGCGGGGGGATAGCGAGCCTCGCCGGTCACCACCAGGGCGGTCACACGCCGGGCGTCGACCCGTTGCAGCACCTCCTCCACTCGCCAACCCTCCGTTGCAAAGCGGTCGATGACCATGATCGCGCGGCGGTCGGCATAATAAGCCAGCATGGGGTTCCAGTCCTGGCCGATGATCAACACGATGTCATCGGGCCCGGTCACAGCGCGCAGCACCGGAGCCAGCTCGGGGGGCGCAGGCGTGGGCCGCAGTTGGGCCGGCAGGTAGGACGTCGCATAGGCGGCGACTTGCAGGCCGAGGGAGAGGAGGATGACCGTCACCCGGGCGGCCGCCGGGAACTGGGTTTGGTCCAGGAGGTCGGACCACGCCACCACCAGCGCGGCGAGCGCGAAAACGCCGCACGCATAGAAATAATAGTCATGCACGGCATGGAGGTTGGCAAAGATCAACGGACCGGAGAGGAAACAGAGCAACAGGCCGGGCACCACCGGTCGCGCCGGTCGGATCAGGATCAAGCCGAACAGGCCTAAGATGACGGCATTGGCCACCGGCATGATCACCGTGAAGGTGTGCCCGGCGACTTTTCCCCAGAATTCAGGGGCCAGGCGCTGGCTGAACGGGCCAAAAATAAATCCCCGCAACTCCGAAGAGACAAACGCCGCGGCGAGCGGGTTGGAGGCCTTGACGGCATCAGCATGGCGCGTCCACAGGATGCCCGCCAGCAGAGCGCCCATCACCAGAAGAACGGCCAGCGCGGCGGTGGACTGCGGAGTCCGGCTGGCGGCCGGGGATTCCTTGCGGCGGAGCAGCAACCCCAGGGTAAACAGGGCGGCGGGCACGAGAAAAACCACCAGCGTGGGCAATTTGACCAGCGCGGCCCCGGCTCCGGCCAGCCAGGCGGCCGCCGGCCAGACCCAGCCTGGGCGCGTCAGTGCCCGGCAGAAAAAAAGCAGAAACCACGCGGCGCAGCACAACGCGGTGGACTCGATCATGAAACTGCGGGAATAATAGAGGTGAACGGGCGAAAGCAGCAGCAGGGAAGGCAACAACCAGCGGCGTTCGCGCGGAATGGGCAGAAATTCCTGGAGAAAATAAAAGGCCGGCAGGGCCAGATAGAAAAACACCAGGGCCGTGAGCCGCCCGGCGGACTCGAGGGGCAGCCCGCTGAGCCTGGCGAGCAAGGCGGCGCCATATTGATAGACCGGGAACTCAAAGGGCGCCGACCAGGGCGGCCCGAAGAGAGGCAACGGATAGTCGAGGCTCCACCCTTCCTGCTGGAGATAACGGGCGCTCAGCGCGGTCTGCACCTGGCGGGATTCGTGGATCTCGCGCAACGAGTGGTTCCAGCCCACCAGCGAGAAACCCAGGTTCAGCGCCAGGCAGAGCAGGAACAGCGCGACGCACCAACGTCGGATTGGACTGGCATTCATCGGGACGGCAGGGGTGGGCTATCGGATCAGGCTCTGGCCAAAGTAGCTCCAATCAAAACTCATGTTGCCTTTGGGGCCGGGGAGGATGCGGACGATGATTTGTCCGGTCATTCCGGCCGGGAGCGGGAGGTCGAGGACCTGCGGACCGCGGTCGGTCTCGCGCTGGCCGGGGTCAAGCTGGCGGGAATAGAGTGTCTGCTCGGTGCCGCCGGGTGGACGGTGACTCACCACCAGCTCGATTCCGTCCGTCTTGTTCCCCTCCGTGTAGGAACTGTCGATCAGGCCATACTCCGCCGTCATGCGGCTGGCCCCGACCGGAAGTGAGAACGTCAGTTCGGTGGGTGCGTGGGCCAGCAGTTGTCGCCGCCGATCCACTTCGATGAAGGTGAAATCGTGGCGGGCAAAGGCCCTCATCGGCCGGGGGTTGAATTGGTCAAATTCCTCGCGGTGGAGGATCTGTCCGGCCCGCAACGTGACTCCCTCCGCCGGAATGTGGCGCAGGGGGCTCATCTTGAAATCGCTGAATCGCTTGAGCTGGGTCAAAAGCCTCAGCGCCGGTTGGCGCGCCTCCGGCACCCAGACCCCGATGCTGTGACCATCAGAAAGGAAAGGCTGGGCCCCCAGCTGACCCTCCGGCAACGCTTTCCGTGCGAGGTCGGCGTCGCGCCATTCCCGCCCCAGCAGGACAACGGCGGCGATCCGACCCTGGTCCAGCCGGGCGACGCGCTGGCGGAGGGTGGCCAGGTCATCAGCGCGATCTGAGCGCAGCATGATCGCTTTCCGGCCTGCGTAATACGGCAGCGTGGCGTCCCAATCCTGGCCGAACACGATGATGACATCGTCCGGCTGGGAGATGGCCGCAACCAGCTCCGCCACCGGAGGAACAGGTGGTCGCTCACACACGAAGATGTAGTAGGTGCGCTCGAAGGCGCTGAGTTGAAGGGCCAGGACCACCACCAGCAGGGCCCGGGCGCCCCACCGCGGCACGGCCGGGTGCTCGAGGATCTCGGCAAGACAGAAACCCACGGCGGCGAGCAGAAACACACTGCTGGCGTAAAAGTAATAGCCGTGGACCCAGTAGAGATTGGAGAAAATCAGCTGGCCGGAAAGGAAGGCCGCCAGACAACCCAGCACCGTCCGGAAGAACCGCCCGCGCAACCATCCTAGATAGAAGGCGAGGAGCAACAGGCCGCTTTCGCCGACAATCGAATCGGCCCAGACCCGGTAGGTCCGGAACCAGAACGACCAGGAGAGGCGCTGGGCGAGATCGCCAAACGACCAGAAGCCAAAAATGGTATTCAGGAACCCGACCGCGGGATTGAGGTCACGCACGGCCTTGGCATGCGCGGTCCAGAGGAGGCCGGCGCCCAGGGAAGAGAAGGCGAGCAGGGCCGACCAAACCAGGATCCGCCCGCGCCCGCGGCCGGCCGGTCGCACCAAGGTGATGGTCCAAAGGCCGGCGGCGAACAGGAAGACGACGCCCGTCGTGATTTTCACCATGCAGGTCAGGCCTCCACAGAGCAGCGCCAGGGGCAGCCAGGACCACCGCTGGTGCTCGACCGTGCGGACGAAGGCGAGGAGAAACCAGATACCGGTCGCGAAGGCCGTGGACTCGATCAGGAAGGCCGGGGAGAAAAAGAGATAGATGGGGCTGAGCAGCATCAGGCTGGGGAAAAGCAGGCGCTGTTCCGGGGAGAGCCGGAATTCCGCCAGCAGGAGATAGACGGCCGGCAGGGCGCTGAGGAAAAACAGCCAGCTGGTCAGCCGCCCGGCCGCATCCAGTCCCAGTCCGGTCCCGTTGGCGAACCCGGCCGCGCAGAGCTGGTAGAGGGGAAACTCCAGCGGTATCTCCCAGGGTGGACCGAACAAAGGGGTGATATAGTCCAGCGACAGATCCTTCTGCAGGTAATAGGTGGAAACCGCGGTCTGCGCCTGGCGGAAGCTGTTGATGCCCACCAGGGTGCCGTCCAGGGTGAGGGTGGAGAAATAAAAATTCACCAGCAGTGCTGCGCCCAGCACGAGCAGTCCTGCCCGGTAGGATCCGATTGAATTCATGATTTTCCGAGTTCTTCCGCGGCGCGCCGGATGCCGTCGGCGAGGGACACGGCCGGCTGCCAGCCGATCGCGGTGCAGAGCTTGGTGTTGTCCAGCAGGCTGTCATGCACATCCCAAGCATGGGGCGGCACGTGCCGCGTGTCGAGGCGCGTGCCGGTCGCCTGTTCGATGAGGTCAAGCAGCTCGCGGATGGTGTGCGAGCGGCCGCTGCTCAGGTTGAAGATGCCCGTCGGCCGGAGCAGGATGATTTTTTCCAGCGCCGCGCTGAAATCGGTGTGGTGCAGGAAATCCTTCCGGGCCGTGCCGTCGCCCCAGAGGGTGAGCGGTGTGCCCGCGCGGGCGCATTTCAACGCCACCGGGATGATGCCCTGCGGGCGCGAGGCCGGCACCGCGAAGCCGTAGGGATTGGAGATGCGCAGGATCGTCCAGGCAAGGCCGTGGCGGTTGCCCAGCTCCTCGACCAGTTTTTCGGCGGCGAGCTTGGCCTGGCCGTGCCGGCCGATCGGGTGGCAAGGGTCGCTCTCCCGGCTGGGTTGTCCGGCCCGGGCGTTGCCATACACCGTCCCGCCGGAGGAGAAAAAGATGAAGTGCAGGCGCTCGCGCGCCGGGCCGGCCGCGATCCGCCCGAGGATTTTGGCCAGCAATTCCAGATCCTGCTCCCGGCCGCCGTCGGGTTGCTGCTCGGCGTTGAACGGCACGGTGCTCCAGGCCAGGTGCAGCAGCGTGTCGGCCTGTTCGAGGATGCCGGGGGCCAGGAGCTGGTCGAGCGCCCGGTGGGTCGCGCCGCCGGTGCGGGAAAATGTTTTCACCGCGGCCCCGCGGGCGGTGAAGTGACGGGCCAGCACCCCGGCAAGGCAACCGCGCCCACCGGTCAGCAATATTTGTTGGGCCATCAACCCGGCGGTCCGGGCCGGGGGTGCCAGCGGCGTGACGGACCGGTAGAATTCCAGGAGCCGGCCCGCGCTGCGGGGCCAGGAAAAATTATCCCGGGCGAAGGCCACGGCGCCCTCGCCGAGCCGCTGCCGCAAGGCCGGGTCGTCTTGCAGGGTCTCAATGGCATCCGCAATGCCCTTGGCGTCGGCGTCCGGCAGCACCCAGGCATCCTCGCCGTGGCGGACCATGCCGCCCAGGTTGGTGCGGGGCAGGATCACCGGCCGGCCGAGCGCGAAGAACTCGGGCAGCTTGGACGGGAAGCGGTAGTCGTTGAACGTGCCGGGTGCGCCGGGCTGCACGAAATAATCGGCCGTGGCCATCAGGGGGGGCAGAAGCCGCGCCCGCCCGATATGGCCGAGATGCACCAGGTGGGGCCGGATCCAGTCATCCCCCTCCGGCAGGAATCCGGGAAAATCCCGTCCGGTGCGGATGAGTTGCGTGGGCCGGTGCCGCCGGTTCAACAGCGCCACGGCCTCGTAAAGGCTGCGCATCTCCGCCGCATTGGAGGTGTGCGTGTTGCCGTGGTAGAAGAGCAGGATGTCATCCGGCCCGTAGCCCAGCTGCCGGCGCATCGCGTCATCGCGCGGCCGCGGGAAGAAATTCGCGGCATCCGCGGCGGGCCAGATTACCTGGCACGGCCGGCCGGCCGGCACCTGCTCGCGCAGCCGGTCCACAATCACCGTCACGCCGGCCGCGGCACGGAGAAACTCGGCGGCGCGCCGGGGATGGGAAAGCATGGGCGGAATGAGTGGATCAAGCTCGGCGTCGGGCAGCGCCGCCAGCTCGGCATACGGCCGGCCCAGGCGGGACTCGAGGATCTCCTGCTCGTTGTCCTCCAGATGCACCAAGATGGCGCTGCCGTGCCGCACGGCCACGGCGGACGCGAACTGGCGGACATTCTCGCGCGACGTCCAGGCATGCACGAGGCAGGGGCCGCGACCATCCTTGAAAAAGGAGGGCAGGCGGGGCAGTTCCGCGAAATTCAGGGCGACGAATCCCGCGCGGGGCAGGGCCCCGAGGGTTTCCTTGTGCGACGGCACCGCGACCACGCAGTCATAGCCCAGGGTGATGAGTTCGTTGGCGAGGGCGGTGACATGGAGGGCGCTGTTGGCGAAAAAATCCCCGTAGAGGGCGAAGAGGAT
Organism: Verrucomicrobia bacterium Ga0077533; assembly: GCA_001464505.1. Classification (GTDB taxonomy): domain Bacteria; phylum Verrucomicrobiota; class Verrucomicrobiia; order Opitutales; family Opitutaceae; genus Lacunisphaera. The sequence continues at coordinate 1,866 of LNEH01000146.1, read as the reverse complement.
GTTGCGTTCCCCGGCGGGCACGCTCCCGGCCGGAATTTCGGGCCCGACCGGTTCATCGGCCGGCGCCACCGCCAGCGTGGACAGATCGCGGGCCGGGCTCGGCGGCGGGGGCTTGGGGATGAAACCCTTTTCGATGGCGATCTCGTGGTCCGAGGACACAAAATAGACCCGGCCGCATTCGGTCAGGGCACGGATTTTCACCCGCCCGGAGCCGCGCGGCAGGTTTTCGTCGGTGATGAATCCGGAGTGGCCCGCGGCGGGGTGCTCCGGAAAGCGGGCCGCGACATCCGGCCGTTCCTGCCCGTGGAGACAGGGCACCTCGACGTTGCCGAACTGCAGCACGATCTCCTTCACCTTGAACTCCGGATGAAAGCACCAGCCCTCGATGCGCACCGGCTTGGTGATCGGCTTGCCGGCCGGCGGTTTTTCCACCGCGCCGAGGATGGGATGCGAACTGACCGGGATGACCAGCGCGCGCAAGCGCTGCCACTGCCGCCCGTCCGCCGAGACCTCGAGCGTGCCCAGGTGGAGACCGAAGGGCAGATACACGACAAACTTGAAGCCGCTGCGCGCGGCGTGGGGCTCATCCGGATAGGTAGCGGCCACGTCCGCCCGTGTGGTGACCTCGGCGGGCGCATAAGCGCGGTCATTCACCACCACCCGGACCTGGCTGGGTTGCGCGGCCCCGGGCACGAAGGCCCAGCCGGCCAGCTGGAAATAATTCTGCGCCGGACGCAGCGGGAGAATCGTGTCCAATCCGTGTTGCGGAAGCTTGGCGGCCGGACCGGTCATGAGAACAGACGGCGCAGGGCGCGGAAGGGGGCGGTCAGGCGCCAGCTAAGCGTGGCCCGCATGCCGGCGATTTCGCGGTCGAGCGCGTCACGGGCCGCGGTGGTGCCGGCGAGGTTCTGCTGCGTGGCCGCGAGGTTCGCCTGGGTTTCCGCCAGCTCGGTGGCGGTGCGCTGCAGTTGCGCCCGGGTTTGCGCGAGATCCCGGGCGTAATCCCCGGCCAGGGTATGCACCGTGCCGATTTCCCGGTTGGCGGCATCGAGCTTCTGCACCAGGTCGCTGATGATCCGGTCGCGCGCCGTTTTTTCCCCGGTTTCCGCGGCCAGTTGTTCCTGCAGGGTGGCGATCTTTTGGTTCAGCCCGCGGTCCAGCTCGACGATGTGGTTGATCTTGTCCTCCAGCACCCCCTCCAGTCGGGTCAGGATGGAAATGGCGTCGATTTTCTCCGTCTCCTTGCGCATAATGGTGTCGTTGAGCTCCAGCACGGTGATCTGCGAGTGGATCAGGTCCTTCCGGATGTCCTGGATGAGGAGAATCTTCTCCTCCAGCTCACGGCGCAGGCGGACGGTTTCGGGGTCCGGCGCATCCGGTTTGGGTTTGGGCGGGCTCATGCGGGTGTCGGCAAAGCAGTGACGCACTCGGGGCGGCGAGTGAAGTCATTTCCAGCGATGCGGCGGTGGCGGAGTGGAACCCGGAGTCCGGTCGCAAGCAGGCCCCGTTTAACCGGGTGTTTTGCATCGAGCCGGCGGATTTTTCCCTGATACTCGGCCCATGCCAGAATCAGGCGGGACAAATTATCTCGTGGTGCCGGAGAGCCTGGCGGCCGATGCCGCCGGGCGGGCGACCGACCGGCCCAGTTTCGTCTTCCGCCAGGTGTTGGAATACGCGCTGCAGGTGGCCGGCCCGGCCGACCGGGTGTATCTGGCCCCGGCCAATTCCTTTGGCGGGCCGGTCCCGGAGGAACTGGCGGGTTATAACTTTCTTCGCTCGCGTCAGGCCGCCTGCGTCCTGCTTTGCCCGGGCCTCACCCTGCCGGCCATCACCGACCGGCCGGACTATGTTGATACGTGGGACAAT
>LNEH01000145.1 GCA_001464505.1 Verrucomicrobia bacterium Ga0077533 | reverse complement strand
TGCGCCGGGAACGCAAGATTACTCTCGCGGCGGAGCGGGCCACGCCTGTGGCGGGCAAGCCGCTCCGCCCGACCGAAGACAAGGTCGGCGTCAGTCTGATACGCGGATCTCAATAGGACATGATTGTCGCGCGCAAGCTCGCTCCCACAGGGGGCTGCATGTTCCACCTTGCCAGCCGGACCCTGATTCCCACCGTTGGGCCCATGGCAGCCGGCAAGAAAAGAAATCCCATCGACCTCATCGTTCGGGCCACCGAGGACTTTTCCCACCGGCCGAGCTGGGACGAGTATTTCATGGCCACGGCCAAACTCATCGCGTCGCGCTCCAACTGCGAGCGGCTAAAGGTCGGCTGCATCATTGTCACGGCCGGGGCCCGGAAGAACCGGCTGGTCGCCGCCGGTTACAACGGCTGGCTGCCCGGCACCCCGCACGCCTCGCGGATGCGCGACGGCCATGAGCAGGCGACGGTTCACGCCGAGCAGAACGCGATTGCCGATGCCGCCCGGCGCGGTTCGAGCGTCGACGGCTGCACCGCCTATGTGACGCATTATCCCTGTATCAATTGCGCCAAGATCCTCGCCGCGGCCGGCATCGCGGAGGTGAAGTTTCATCAGGATTACCACAACGACCCGCTCGTGCGCCCCATTCTCAAGGACGCCGGGGTGAAAATCACCAAACTCTAGTCACCATACTACCCGTAGGTGGCGCGCTCGCGCGCCACGTTGCGAGCAAGCTCGCAACCTACCCACTGCAAAATCCATGAAAGAACGGCGCACCGCGCGGAAGACCGCCAGCCTCGCCGGCCAGCTGCTCCTGGCGCACCCGGTGCTGCGGGATCCGCATTTCAAGCGCACGGTCGTGCTGCTTTCAGTCCACAATGCCGACGGAGCCATGGGGGTCGTGCTCAACCGGCCGCTCGACCGGCAGCTCGGCGAATTAAACTCTGAATTCGCGCTCGGCCCGCTGGCCGGCGTGCCGGTTTACGCGGGCGGGCCGGTGGAACCCCAACAATTGGTCATCGTTTCGTGGCAGTGGCTGGAGGCGGAGAGCGCTTTCCAACTGCACTTCGGCATCGAGCCCGACAAGGCGGCGGAACTCGTCGGATCACCCGGCGTGACGCTCCGCGCCTTCCTGGGCTACGCGGGCTGGAGCAAGGGCCAGCTCGAAAACGAGATGAAGCATGACACCTGGCTGACGGCCACGGTTGAGGGCGACGTGCTGGGCAAGACCGACGGGGTCGGGCTCTGGCGCCAGATTCTGGGCTCCATCGACCCGGAACTGAAGCTGCTCGCGGGTGAACCGGACGATCCGACGGTAAACTAGCCACCGCAGAGGGTTAAGGAATTGCAGATCTGTTGTCGGTCGGGCTTTATGCCCGACACCTGGCCCGATTTGTCGGGGATAAACCCCGACCTACAAAAACTTCCGGATATCACGTCGGGCCCATGAAATCGCAAAAAATCTTTTCCTTTGACAGGGGTGGCTGCGGGCATCTTCTTTCTTCGTTTTTATGAAAGTCGTCTCCTCCATCAAATCCGCCAAGATGCGTCACCCGGCCTGCCAGGTGGTCCGTCGCAAAGGCAAGATCTACGTCATCAACAAGGTCGAGCCGCGCTACAAGGCGCGCCAAGGCTACATCCCGCGCTCAACAACGTCTGCTTCCTTGACATTGGAACAGGCAAGAAATTCCTGACCAAGTCCACGATGAAGTCCGCCCGCACCGAGAAGATCGACGGTCAGGACTACTTCGTCATCGTGCGCGACGTCACGATGGACTCGCATCCCGCCTACACCGGCGAGAAGCGCCTCGTCGACACCGCCGGCCGCGTGGAGAAGTTCACCACGAAGTTCAAGCGCGCCACCAAGGTCAAGTAAGCCGGCGCCACGCCGGTTCCCCGAAGCCCTCCCGTTGCGGAGGGCTTTTTTGTGGCGGCTTTTTCCCGCGAATGACGCGGATTATCGCGGCTAATACCAATCGCCGTTACCTTTTATCCTGTTGTCATCGCGAGTTGCGCGACTCGTCTCGCCGTAGCTCGGCGAAGGCGGAAGCGCGCCGCCTGTCGTCCGTAGCCTTGGCGAAGGATGATGGCGATCCAGCCCCTCGACCGGCTCGGGGCCTTGAGCTTGTCGAAACGGCTGGATTG
>LNEH01000144.1 GCA_001464505.1 Verrucomicrobia bacterium Ga0077533 | reverse complement strand
TTTGAAACGCCCACCGCCGGGCTCACCCGCGTGCCGGACGTCGCAAAAGGAATCGCAATGGCAATGATGATGAGCGGGCCGATCGTATCGAAGAGCAGGCTGTAGTAGCGCACCTCGTAGCGGACGAGCTTGGGTTTGTTGTCCGTGGAGAAATACTCGGTGATGCGTCGGAGTTCGTTGAACGAGAGATCGTTTGGTTTCCGGTCGATGAGCAGCATGAGCCCCGGATCCTCGTTGAAAGCGGGAAAGGTCTTGGTGGCGAACGGAACTGTGCGCGCCAGCTCACCCTGCTCCACATCGAACCACATCTCCCGCCCGTCCTTGAAGGTCCACTCGCGGCGGAGGGAGTCGTAAACGCCCTCGCGCGCCATGAGACGGGATTTTTCCCGGCGGGCGTGATCCAGTTCCGACACGGTGACGCCGTAGGCTGTGCCGGAGAAGCGGCTGTAGCGGTTGATGAACCACATGCGGTTCTGCCGCTGGTTGTCGAAGGTCACGCTCGACACCACGCCAAGCGTGCCGCCGGGCATGGCCTTGGCCTCGGCCCGATACTCAAAGCTCTCAAGCAGGCTGCGCGAAGCCTCGACCGACCACGGCACCACGCGGGCGTTGAGCAGGAGCGACACACCACAGAGCACCGCACCCGCCACCCAAAGCACGCGGGTGGTGGCAAAGATGTTCAACCCGGCGGCCCGCACCGCCGTGAGCTCGTTGTTGCGGTGCAGCTTGCTCAGCACGAAGAGCAGCGAGAGCAGCATCGAGAGCGGCAGCACGATCGACAGGTAACTCGGCATCAGCGTCGTGTAATACAGCAGCATATCCGCCGCGCCCGCGCCGACCTGGATCAGGTCGCGGAAGTTGTCATACAGCGCCGCCATCAGCAGCAGGCCCATCGTCGCCGCGAGCAGCAGCCCGAGCATTTTCAGCCATTCGCCGAGGAGGTAGCGGTCGAGGAGATTCAAGCGCGGGCAGTCAAACAGCCGCTCCGGGCGGGGCAAAGCCCAATCGCGCCCCGGCGGCCTGCGCCTGAGGGAACAAGCCCGCGGGCCACGGCTCTCATATTGCGGCAGTTGCGGGTTGAAAGCCCCGCCTGGCTGCTTTTAGGTCATCTCCCGTTTACCCCTTCATGCTAATCCGCCATCTGTCCCCCCTTGTTCAGCTCGCTATCAGCGCCGGCCTGCTGGCCGCCAACCTGACCGCCCAGGAAACCATCAAGATTGGCGAGTTCGCCTCGCTCACCGGCAAGGAGGCCACCTTTGGCCAGACCGTGCATAAGGGCACGGTCCTCGCCATCGAGGAGGCCAACGCCGCCGGTGGCGTCCTCGGCCGGAAACTTGAGCTCATCACCGAGGATAACCAGTCGAAGCCCGGCGTGTCCGCCACCGTCGTGAAAAAACTCATCTCGCGTGACAAGGTTGTCGCCCTCCTGGGCGAACTCACCTCCGGCCGCACCCTGGAGGCCGCGCCGATCGCGCAGGCGGCCAGGATTCCCCTGGTCTCGCCCGGGGCCACGGCGGTCGAGGTCACCGCCCGGGGCGACTACATTTTCCGCGTCTGCTTCATCGACGAGTTCCAGGGCAATGTCATGGCGAAGTTCTCCTTAGAAACGCTCAAAGTCCGCCGCGTGGCCATCCTCTCCTCGGTTTCGTCCGCCCAAAGCGTTGGTCTGGCCAAGTTCTTCCGCGAGCGCTTCACCGCCGGCGGCGGCACCATCGCGCTCGAGCAGAAATACGGCGACGGCGACAAGGATTTCCGCGCCCAGTTGACCGCCATCAAGGCCGCCGGCGTCGAGGCCCTCTTCGTGCCGGGTTATTACACCGAGGCCGCGCTCATCTCGAAGCAGGCCCGCGAGCTCGGCCTGGACATGCCCCTCCTGGGGATCGACGGCTGGGAGTCGTCCCAACTCATCGCCCTCGGCGGGGCCGCGGTCGAGGGCGCCTTTTTCTCCACCCACTACTCGGCCGAGAACCAGTCCCCGGGCGTGCTCGCGTTCAACGAGCGCTTCCGCGCGCGCTGGGGCGAGGACTCCAACGCCCTCTCCGCCCTCGCTTACGACGCCGCCATGGTCTTGATCGACGCCCTGAAACGCGCCGGCACCACCGACGGCCCGAAATTGCGCGACGCCCTCGCCGTCACCAAGGATTTCGCCGGTGCCACCGGCCGCATCACCTTCGATGCCCGGCGCGACCCGACCAAGTCCGCCGTCGTGCTCACCGTGAAGAACGGGCGTTTCACCTTTGTCCAAGCCGTCCAGCCTTAACCCCCTGCCATGAAAACCCCCGCCCTGCTCCTCCTTCTCGCTGCTGCGTCCGTCCTGAGCCTGTCGAACGGACTCCACGCCGCCGCTCCCATCAAGCTCGGTGAATACGCCTCGCTCACCGGCAAGGAGGCCGGCTTCGGCCAGACCTCGCATCAGGGTGTCGTCCTCGCCATCGAGGAAATCAACGCCGCCGGCGGCGTGCTCGGCCGTCCGCTCGAGCTGGTCTACGAGGACAACCAGACCAAGCCCGGCGAGTCCGCCACCGTCGTGAAAAAACTTATTTCCCGCGACAAGGTCGTCGCCCTCATCGGCGAGGTCTCGTCCGGCCGCTCGCTCGAGGCCGCGCCCATCGCCCAGGCCGCGAAGATACCCATGGTCGCCCCCGCCGCCACCAACCCCAAGGTCACGCAAACCGGCAACTACATCTTCCGTGTCTGCTTCATCGATCCCTTCCAGGGCACCGTGATGGCGAAGTTCGCCAAGGAGGATCTGAAGGCCAGGCGTGTCGCCATCCTCTCCAGCGTCTCCAACGCCTACAGCCTCGGCCTCGCGAAATTCTTCAAGGAAACCTTCATCCCGGCCGGCGGCGAGGTCGTCAGTGAGAAAAACTTTTCCGAAGGCGACAAGGATTTCCGCGCCCAGCTCACCGCCGTGAAGGCCGCCAATGTCGACGCCGTGTTTGTTCCCGGTTACTACACCGAATCCGCCCTCATCGTCCGCCAGGCGCGCGACCTCGGCCTCACGATGCCGTTCTTCGGCGGCGACGGCTGGGAGGACGAGCAGCTCCTCAAGATCGGCGGCGAGGCCCTGAACGGCTGCTATTACTCCACCCACTTCTCGGCGGAGAACACCGACCCCGTCGTCGCGGCCTTCACCGCCAAATACAAGGCCCGCTGGAACAACGAAAGCCCCGGCGCCTTCTCCGCGCTGGGTTACGACGCCGTCTATATCATCGCCGACGCCATCAAGCGCGCCGGCACCACCGACGGCCCCAAGCTCCGCGACGCCCTCGCCGCCACCAAGGACTTCTCCGGTGTCACCGGCCTGACCACCATCGACAAGGATCGCAACGCCTCCAAGCCCGCCACGATCATCGCGCTCAGGGACGGCAAAGCCAAATTCCACAAGACTGTCTCGCCGTGATGTCCCGCTCAATCGCAACCGCTCTCGCCCTTCTCGTTCTCGCCGCCGCCGGCCACGCCGCCGACCCGATCAAGATCGGGCAATACGGCGCATTTTCGGGCAAGGAGGCGGCGTTTGGCATCGCTGCCCGCAAAGGGGTGATTCTCGCCTTCGATGAGGCCAACGCCGCTGGCGGCGTCCTCGGTCGCAAGCTTGAGCTCCTCACGGCGGACAACCAGTCCAAGGCCGGCGAGTCCGCCACCATCGCGAAGAAATTCGCCTCGCGGGACAAGGTCGTCGCTGTCCTCGGCGGCAACCCCTCCATCAACTCGCTTGAGGCCGCGCCTATCCTGCAGAACGCGAAAATCCCGATGATCGCCATCTCCTCGACCAATCCCCGCGTCACCGATATGGGCAGCTACATTTTCCGTGTCTGCTTCATCGACCCGTTCCAGGGCGCCGTGCTGGCCAAGTTCGCCCGCGAGACGCTGCACGCCCGGCGCGCCGGCATCATTTCCTCGCTCAACAATCCCTACAGCGTCGGCATCTCCAAGGTGTTCCGGGACAGATTCACCGCGGCGGGCGGCATGATCGTGGCCGAACAGAAGCACAGCGAAGGGGACAAGGACTTCCGCGCCCAACTCACCTCGCTGAAGAACGCCGGCGTGGATGTCATCTTTCACTCCAGCAACTACACCGAGGGCGCGCTCATCTGCATCCAGGCCCGTCAGCTCGGCTTCACCGGGCCGATCTTCGGGGGCGACGCCTGGGAGGCCCCACAGCTGATCGAGATCGGCGGCGCGGCCGTCGAGGGCGCTTACTACTCCACCCACGCCTCACCTGACTCCACCGCGCCCGAGATGCAGAATTTCATCCGAAAATTCCGCGCCCGCTGGGACGGCGAAACCCCCGACAGCATCGCCGCCCTCGGCTACGACGCGGCGCTGCTGCTTTTTGATTCGATACGGCGGGCCGGCACCACGGACAGTGAACCCCTCCGCGAGGCCATCGCCACCACCACCAATTTTCCCGGAGCCACCGGCCGCATCACCATCGATCAGGATCGAAATGCGACCAAATCCGCGGCAACCCCTGATTGAGCCGGATGGCCTATGCTGGCCCTAAACGCGGCGATTGACCCGCGCACTCCGGGACTCCAAACAGTTCGGACAACTTCCCACGCTTGTCCGAATTCCTGCAGCAACTCCTCAACGGCCTGTCCCTCGGGGCCATCTATGCCCTCATCGCGCTCGGCTACACGATGGTTTACGGCGTGCTGCGCTTCATCAACTTCGCGCACGCTGACGTGTTCATGGTCGGCGCCTTCATCGGCTATTACATGGGCAAGCTGGTGCCGGAAAACACCATCTGGGGCGGCCTCGTCGTCCTGCTGGTGGCGATGATCGGCTGCGCCCTGCTCGGCATGCTCATCGAGCGCCTCGCCTACCGCCCGCTGCGCGGCGCCGCCACGCTCAACGTCCTCATCACCGCCATCGGGGTCTCGCTGCTCCTTCAGTATTCCGGCCAGGTCTTCTTCGGCGCCACCCCGCGCACGTTCCCCGCGGTTTTCCCTTCCGTCAATTTCGCTCTCGGCAATCTTGTCATCTCCTCCAACCAGGTTGTCGTCATCGTCGTCACCGCGCTGCTTATGGTCGGGCTCCAGCTCATCGTCTATCGGACCAGGATCGGCACCGCCATGCGCGCCGTCTCGCTCAACCCCAAGGCCGCGCAGCTCGTCGGCATCAACAACGACATCGTCATCTCCTTCACTTTCGGCCTCGGCTCCGCCCTGGCGGCCGCCGGCGGCATCCTTTACGCGCTCAACTACCCCTCGATCGACCCGCTGATGGGCGTCATGCCCGGCCTCAAGGCCTTCGTCGCCGCCGTGCTCGGCGGCATCGGCAACATCCCCGGCGCCGCCCTCGGCGGCCTGCTGCTCGGCATTGTCGAGACCTTCGTGAACGGCAGCCAGTGGTCCACTTACAAGGACGCCATCGCGTTCGCGATCCTCATCATCATCCTGCTCTTCCGCCCCGCCGGCCTGCTGGGCAAAGTAAGCGCGGAAAAGGTGTAAGCTGTCAGCCCCGCCCCGTTCCTTAAAGCTATCACGCCATGCCGCGCCCGCATCTCTACCTCCTCCTCGCGCTGCTCGCCGCCTTCGGCCTCTCGCACTTCTCGGACCGGATCGATCCCTACCACCTCGACATCATCATCGGGATCGGGATCAACATCATCCTCGCCGTCTCGCTCAATCTGGTGAACGGCTACACCGGGCAGTTCTCGCTCGGCCACGCCGGGTTCATGTCGGTCGGTGCCTACCTCGCTGCCGCCGTCTCCCTCTTCCTCGGACCGCGGCTCCTCGGCGCGGAAGGCGGCACTGCGCTCCAGCAGGGCATGCTGTTCCTTGCGGCGCTCACCGCCGGCGGGCTCGGCGCCGCGCTGGCCGGCCTCGCCGTCGGCGTGCCCTCGCTCCGCCTTAAAGGCGACTACCTCGCCCTCGTCACCCTCGGTTTCGGGGAGATCATCCGCGTCATTTTCCAAAACGTGGAGTTTCTCGGCGGCGCGCTCGGCCTCAACGCCATCCCGGCCTATACCTCCATCTTCTGGGTGCTGGCTTTCGTCGCCCTCAGCGTCTTCACCGTCACCTGTCTCGTCCACTCGACCTATGGCCGGGGATTCCTCGCGACCCACGACGACGAGGTCGCCTCCGAGGCGGTCGGCCTCAACACCACGCGCTACAAGATCGTGGCCTTCGTCATCGGCGCCTTCTTTGCCGGCGCGGCGGGCGGGCTTTACGGCCATTTCAAGATGACGATCACCCCGACCGGCTTCGACTTCACCAAAAGCATCGAGATCGTCGTCATGGTCATCCTCGGCGGCATGGGCAACACCGTCGGCGTCATCCTCGCGGCCATTCTGCTCACCCTCCTGCCCGAGGTCCTGCGCCCGGTCGCGGAATACCGCATGATCATCTACTCGCTGCTCCTGATTGTGCTGATGATCATGCGGCCGCAAGGGCTCTTCAATTTCAAGTTCGGCCGGATGAAACCCTGATGGCCGCCGGCAACCCTCCAGCTCAACTCGGCCACCATCCGGTGCGGCGGCCTCACCGCCGTCAATGCCGTGGACTTCACCGTCAACGACCACGAGCTCTGCGGCCTCATCGGCCCCAACGGGGCGGGCAAGACCACCGTCTTCAACCTCATCACCGGCGTTTACCAGCCCACCGCCGGCGCCGTGACATTTGCCGGCCGGCCGCTGGCCGGGCTGCGCGTCAACCAAATCGTCGAGTGCGGCATCGCCCGCACCTTCCAGAACATCCGCCTCTTCGGCTCGCTCTCCGTCTTCGACAACGTCCGCGTGGCCTGCAACCTGCACCGCGGGACCGCCGCCATCCACTCGCTCATCCGCCTCGGCGCCTTTCGCCAGGACGAGGCCGCCATTGCCAAACGCGTCGAGGAGCTGCTCGATATCTTCAACCTCCGCCGTTTCCGCGACACTCCCGCCGGGAGCCTTCCCTACGGCGAACAGCGCCGCCTCGAGATCGTCCGCTGCCTCGCCACCAAGCCGAAGCTCCTTCTGCTCGACGAGCCCGCCGCCGGCATGAACCCGACCGAGAAGGTCGAACTCATCCGTCTGATCCAACAGGTGCAGAAACAGTTCGGCCTCTCCGTCCTGCTCGTCGAGCACTCCATGAAGGTCGTCATGGGCGTCTGCTCGCGCATCGCCGTGCTCGACTACGGCGTGAAGATCGCCGAGGGCTCGCCCGCCGCCATCCAGTCCGACCCCAAGGTCATCGAGGCCTACCTGGGCGAGGACCACCAGAAGTCACTTTCTCACCACTAAAAGCCAACAACCACAGATGAACACAGATACGCACAGATGGTTTTCCCGTCCCTGCCTTTATCCGTGTCCATCTGTGTCCATCTGTGGTTAAAAATGCTTTCTGTTAAAAACCTCGAAGTCTGCTACGGCGCCATCAGCGCGCTGCGCGACATTTCGTTCAGCATCGAGACCGGCCGCATCGTCACGCTCATCGGCGCCAACGGCGCGGGCAAGACCACCACGCTGCGCGCCATCTCCGGCCTGCTCCGCGCGAAACGCGGCAGCATCACCTTCAAGGGCGAGGACATCACCAAGCTCCCGCCGCACCTGATCGTCGCCCGCGGCCTCTGCCACGTGCCCGAGGGCCGCATGGTGTTTTCCAACCTCACCGTGGACGAGAACCTCGCGATGGGCGCCTACCTGCGGCGCGACAAGGCGAAGATCGCGGAGACCCGCGAGTATGTGTTCAGCGTCTTCCCGCGCCTGAAGGAGCGGCTCACGCAGGCCGCCGGCACGCTCTCCGGCGGCGAGCAGCAGATGCTCGCGATCGGCCGCGCCCTCATGGGCGAGCCGCAGCTGCTGATGCTCGACGAGCCCTCGCTCGGCATCGCCCCCAAGCTCATCAGCACCATCTTCGAGAAAATCGTGGAGATCAACCAAAGCCACGGCATCACGATCCTGCTCGTCGAGCAGAACGCCAACCTCGCCCTCGAAATCTCCCATCACGCCTATGTGCTCGAAACCGGCGTGGTTGCCATGCAGGGACCGTCCCCCGAGCTTCGGAATGATCCGGAGCTCAAGGCCGCCTATCTGGGTGCCTGAACCGCACACCCGCTTCGGGCCATAGTTGGTGTTCACGCCGCAGCAAAGTTACCTATGGTGATTGGTTGTTGTGGGAGGGGCTTTATGCCCCGACTCGTCGCGGGATAAACCCGCTCCCACCGGTTGTCCCGGCGCTTGCGGAACGGACAGGTTGGTCTATGGTGCGACCATGAGCCTGCGTTTTCTCCCCCTTGCCTTGCTGCTGGCGGTTCCAACTGTTGCCGTGGTTGTCGAGGTCAACCTGCCCCTCAAGGAACTGCGGCTAAAGGATGGCATGCTGTTCACCGAGGTCGCCGTGCGCAGCTTCAACACCGTCACCGGCACGGCCATGCTGGTGGTGAACAAGGATCTCATCAGCGTGCGCACCGCGCTGCTGCCCGATGAGGTCGCCGCGCGGCTGAGGGAACTGACCCCCGTGATGTCCAAGGAGGAACAGGAGGCCGAGAAGCAGCAGGAGGTCGCCGACCGGAAAAAGGCCGCCGAAAATGCCGAGCGCCGCCAAAAGACCGCGGAGGAAGAGGCCCAGGCCGCGCGGGCCGCCAGCCGCAGCCTGAACGTGAAGGTCGCCACCGAAAACGCCACCAAGGCAGACCGCGTCGTGGAGGAGGTGGCCAAATTCGCCCAGCAGCGGTCGCAGTCCTATTTCAAATACCAGGATGATCCGCACTCGAACATCGGCGCCGTGGTTGGCTCCGATATCTTCCTCGAAAACCCCGAGCCCGTGCCCGGCTGGACCGGACGCTACCGGGTCGAGGGCGTCGCCTACCGCCAATACATCAACAACCAGGCCAGCGGCTTCGGCCGGGGCCGCCGGGAATTCGAAATCCTGATCCAAACCTCCGACCGGGAAAAGCCCGAGATCGTCGAAATCCGGATCAAATAGACCGAGGTTGAGACTTGAGAAAACAGGTCCACTAAGTCTTGTTACAGTCATGGCGTCCCAGATCACCATCACTTTGCCTGAGCCGCTGGCCCAAGAGGCCAGAGCTCAGGGGTTGCTGCAGCAACCGGCGATCGAGCAACTTCTGAAACGCGAGCTGGTGCGCAAATCATTTGAGCGTCTGGCCGATCTGCGCAAATTGCCCGGTGCTGCCCCTGGCGAGGCTGAGATACAGCAGGAAATAGCGGCGGTTCGCAACGAACGCCGGAAGTAATGAGGGTGGTCGCTGACACCAATACCCTGGTGTCGGCCTATCTCTGGCTGGGCCGGCCCGCCGAGGTCATCGAGCTGCACGCTTGCGGGTGGATCGAGCTCTGCACCTGCCCCGAGCAGCTCACGGAATTTGCCCAAGTGCTGGAACGGCCGAAATTCCGGCAGCGTATTGCCGCCGGCGGACTGTCACCGACAGAAATCGTCGCGCATTATCGCCAACTGGCGACCCCGGTCACACCTGTGGCGGTTTCTGCCGCCGCACTTTCCGATCCTGATGACCTCTGGGTGCTTGGTTGCGCCGTGGCCGCCCAGGCGCGGGCCATTGTCTCAGGCGATACCCATTTGCTGTCCCTGGGCAGTTTTCGTGGCATCTCGCTCTATCGAGCGACGGAATTCGTGGCTTTCTACGACTGGGCCAAAGGTCACTGAGGTCCTTGATTTTTGCCGGGCGGCCAGTAGGTTGGCCGCCCTTTTCTTTTCTCACCTCGCCGAGCTCCCCGGAGCATACCCGAGTCACTCATCCCTCACTCCCTCATTCCCTCTCCTCTCATGTCCACCGCCACACCGCAAAAATTCGAATTCCAAGCCGAGATCGCGCAGCTCCTCGATATCGTCACCCACTCGCTCTACACGGAGAAGGAAATCTTCGTCCG
>LNEH01000143.1 GCA_001464505.1 Verrucomicrobia bacterium Ga0077533 | reverse complement strand
GGCGCGGAACGGAGTCCGCGCCCTACCCGCCATAATCCAAGCGATAGTCCAAATCATTAGGGACGCTGGTATTACGGGCATCCTGTAGCGGCGGTCTGTGACCGCCGGGTGTGCGTCTGATGCCTATCGTCGGCGGTCACAGACCGCCGCTACAAGTTCCGCATGGGCAGCTTGATCTCACCGGCGGCCACGCGGTGCAGGAAGAGCGCGGCGATCTGGGCGCGCGGCGCGATCGTGTCCACCCGGCAAAACTCACGGTCGCTGTGCAGCTGGTCGCCGATCGGCCCGAGTCCGTCCAGATTCGGCAGGCCGGCCTCGGTGAGAAAATTGCCGTCGGAGCCGCCCGCCCCATGCACCCAGGTGAAAGGCGCGACCCCGACGTCCTGCGCCGCCTGCTGCCAGTGGCGGAATGCCGCCTCTTCCGCGGGCAGACATTCCTTCGGCGGGCGGTTGAAGCCCCCGGTCAGTTCGAGCCGCAGTCCATCGCCCGCGCTGAGGCGGTCTGCCGCGGCGCGCAGGCGGGCCAGCAAGGGCTCGCGATCGGCCGGACGTGTGATGCGCACGTCGATCTCAGCCACGGCGAGGTGCGGCACGATGTTCGTGGCGGCCGTGCCGCCGCGAATGTTGCCGACGTTGACCATGACATCGGGCAAGGCGGCGGGGATTTGCGCGATCTCGAGGAGAAACCCGGCGAGGGCGAGGATGGCGTTGCGCCCGTCGTTCGGCACCTTGGCGGCGTGGGCGGCCCGGCCGTGGCAGGTGGCGGTGAACACCCCGGTGCCCTTGCGCGAATGGATGATGTCGCCCGACGGGCGCGCGGGCTCGAAGACAAAACCGAACTGGTGCCGCCGGGCGGCCGCCCGGAAAATCTCCACCGTGCCGTGCGAGCCCGTTTCCTCATCGGGAGTGAGCAACACTTCCCAGCCCAGGCGGGCCGAGTGCGGGGATTGTTCGAAAGCCTGCAGCGCCGCGAACAACGTCACCAACCCACCCTTCATGTCGGCCACGCCCGGGCCGTTCAGGGTGCGGCCGTCGAGCCAGCGGCACTGTTGGAAGGGGTCGTCCGCCCCGAAAACCGTGTCGTAGTGGCCGCACAGCAGCACCTGCCCCGGCGCAGTGGGCCGCATCCGGATGCTGAGGGCCTGCACGCCCGGCGGATTGAAACCGGGCGCATCGGCGGGCAAATCCGTGATGCTGGCCGCCGGGAAGGCCTGCGCAAACTCGGTGCGAAGTGCAGCGCACATCCTGACCAAACCGGCGCCGTGCCCGGAACCGGAGTTGAGGGCGGCCCAGCGTTCGAGCAGGCCGCCGAGTTCGGCCGTGCGGGCCGGCAAGGTGGCGATGGACGGGGGAACAGACATCAGAGTGAAGTGTGAGAGTGAGAGTGAAAGTGAAGAGACAGTCTGCCGTGTCCGAAAGTGTTTTTCACCACTGATTTCACGGATGCAAACGGATCAACTGTTCACGTCAGATGAGTGCAGCGAGCCATCCGTAGTTATCTGTGGAATCAGTGGTCAAAGAAACTCTCCCCTTATCGGGAAGGCTACGATTGCAGGAAGTTATCTGCTGACTTTGGTCTTTCACTTTTCCATTGGACTTCCCGAAGGCAGCGTCACCCGCGGAGCCTCGGGGCCGTCGAGCTTGCGGAGATCGGTCAGCGGGTCGTCCGCCAACCGCAGGAACTTGAAACCCAAGAGACGGGCCTTGCCGGACGCATCCCGCCCGGCGAGTTGCTCCGTCTCGCGGGCGATGAACTGCGTCATGGTCTCTTCGCGCACGGCGGGCTCGGCGGAGTGGATGATGTGCAGCGTGCCGTCGGGACCATGTGCGACCAAGCCGACGTGCCCCACCCAGGCGCTGCCGCCGAAGGTGTCATTGACCGGTGCACCCGGCTTCACGACGCCGCGAACGACATTGATAAAGTCGCCCGCGCGGAGATGGGGTGCCGCCAGCCCGATCTCCGCAAAGGGCAGATAGGCGTCGTGGTGTTCCTCGACCGGGATGTCGGTCTTCAGCTGGTAGCGGCCCAGCAGGAATTTGCTCCGGTCGATGCGCTGGGTGAATTTCACGGCCTTGTCCCCGGCGATCCCGGCGGTGATTTCACGGACCAGCCAGCGGTTCGATGGATTCCAGTCGGCCTCGGTGTAGTGATTGCGGGTGGCGACCCCGATCTGACCGTCGCGGTAACGAATCCGCTGCAACAACCGCATGAACCCGCTCCAGTCGCGGCTGAGCGCCATGGCGTAGATGTGCTCGGTGAAGACGAGGCAGTCGCTCTTGCCAAGGCAGTAGAGCGGCTGCGGGTCGTAGGTCTCGAAGGGCATCTCCCCGAGCAGGTAGAGCTCGTAGGGCTGGCCGATATTCTTGCGGGCCAGATGGACGATGCGCTTCCGCAGGTCCGGTTCGGATGTCTGGAGGTGGTTGAGGTAGAGGCCGGTTTCCGCCTCGGTGAACTGGTAGAGGGGCTTGCCGGCCTCGGCCGCAGGAGCGGCCGAGACCGGAGTGAGAGTGAAGGTGAAAGTGAGGATGAGCAGCAGTGCCAGACTGTAACGGCGCTCTATGAGCGTCGGACGGCGGTCATCATCCTTCGCCAAGGCTACGGACGACAGGTAGACCGCCGCTACAGGGGATGCGGCAACGAACCGCATGGTTCTCAATCCGAAGCCAGTGCCTGCGCCACACACCGACCTGCCGGTCATTGCGAGGAGCGGAGCGACGAAGCAATCCATATGGATCGCCACGGTGCGCTTCGCGCACCTCGCGATGACAAACTTAAGGAAGGCGGGGTCGAAAAAGGGGCGATCCGGTGTGGATCGCCCCGGGGGAAATCATAATGGTTTCAAGTCAGGACCGGTGCGCGGTTACAGGAACTTGTATTCCACCGACAGCGTGAACGCCCGGCCGCGCGGGTCGGCGACACGGGGTTCCCACGAGCTGCCGGCACCGGTGTTGGTGTCGTAGGCGATGCTGAACGGGGGATCCTCGTTGAGCAGGTTCTTGATGCCGGCGATAATGGTGAGGTCCCTGTTCCAGCGGTAGGTCAGGCTGGCATTATAGGTGATGTATTCGTCCACCTTCGCCTTGTAGTCCGGGGCAAAGGGCAGGAAGGTGCCGTTGAGGATGCCGGGCGGGACAAAGTCCAGGTAGCCGGCGCGGTAGAGCTGGCTGACGCGGCCGGTCCACTTGCCCTTCCGGTAGGAGACCGCGGCGGTGTATTTCCACTTCAGGCCGATGTCGCTGGCGCGGGTGAACCGGCCGACCTCGCTGGCGCCGAAGGGAGCGCTGGCGATCAGGCGGGACTTCTTCCCGAGCAGCTGGCTGACGTTGATATCGCCGATCAGTTTGCCACCCCAGATGTCGGACTGGCTGCGGGCGGTAAATTCGATGCCTTCGGTCTGGGTCTCGCCGGCGTTGAGCGGACGGACGTCGATCTTGGTGATGGCGGTGGTGCCCCCGCCGGGACGGATGATGCGGTCGGGGAAGAGCGCGGCGTTGGCCAGGATCACCGAAGCGCCCAGCACCTGGATGGTGCCGGTGCGGTTGACCGACCACCAATCCACGCCGAAGGTGATGTGCTTGTTGGGCGAGTAGACGAAACCGACGGATTTCATCTTGGCCTCTTCGGGCTGCAGGTCGGCCTTGCCGCCGTTGATGGTGTTCAGGCTGTTCGGCGGGATGAGCAGGCCGGTGGCGGGATCGATGAGATCCGCGCCGGCGAAGATCGATTCAAAGGCCGGGTCGAACTGCTGCTTGAAGGTCGGCACGCGGAACCCGGTGCTGTAGGAGCCGCGGAAGAGGAGCTTCTCGCTCGGCGCAAAGCGCAGGGTGATCTTCGGGTTGGTGGTGCTGCCGAAGCCGGTGTAGTCGTCGCGGCGGGCGGCGGCGTTGAGGTCGAGATTCTTCCAGACGGGGACTTGGAGTTCGGCGAAGACGGCCTTGATGTTGCGGCTGAGAGTGCCGGCGGTGGCGAGCGCGTTGTCAAACGGCACGTTGAAGATCAGCGAGTCGGCCGTGCTGACGTTGGACCGCGGGTCACCGGCGAACTTGTATTCCTCCTTGCGGTAATCGAAGCCGAGGGCGCCCTGGATGGTGCCGCCCGGCAGCGAGAAGAGCGGGCCGGAGGTGGTGAAGTCGCCTTGAGTGGTGGTGTAGGTGCCGCTGTAGAGCTCGACCCCGGTGGCGGAGGCGGCCTTGAGGCCGAAGGGATTCAGGACGCCAGTTTTGATCAGGTTGGTGAACGGCACGGAGTAATAATAGCCGTTTTCCAGCTTCGACTTCGACTTGCTCTCGGACTGCGAGACCCCGGCGCGATATTCCCACTCTTCGAAAAACTTCAGCGGAAGCGGGAGCGGTCCTTCCAGGGAGACGAGGAAGCGGCGGGTATCGCTGACGGTGTTGAGCTCGCGGTTGCCGCCGGGTAGCGAGCGCCAGCGGAAGGCCAGCGGGAGGCCGCGGTTGACCTCGAGCGCCGGGAAAAAGGCGACGAGGGCGTTGAAGACGCGGTTGTAGTCGGCCCCGGTGCTGGGATAGACCATGCCGGAGAGCGGATTCGGCACCACGGTGCCGTTGGCGGTGGTGGTGGTGGTCTGGTTTACTCCCCCTGCGGCCAAGCCGGCGGTGCTCCACTGATTCGGCGAAAAGCTCTTGTCGGACTCGGAGCGACCGAGCACCGCTTCGAGGGTGAGGAGATGCTCGCCCAGCTTGAAGGAACCGCGGCCCACGAAGTTGGTGTTCTTCACGGGCTGCTGGAGCACGGCGGCGCGGCCGGTGTCCCAGGCGGAGCCGTATTTGCCGTTGCCGGCGGCGGCGGTGGCGCCCCAGAGGATTTCCTGGTAGGGGCCCATGCCGTCGAGGCCGGTGTAGCCGGCGCTATTGGTCGGCAGGTCAATGATGTTGATGCCGTTGACGCGGATGGCGGCATTGGCGGGGTCGACGGGATTCGCGGTGCTGAGACCGAGGGCGGTCGGCAGGTTGGCCACGGTGAAGAGCGTGGCGATCGGCGTGCCGCGGGTGTCGGGCGAGATGCCACGGGTGGGCTGGAAGGTGTTGACGAAGTCGCGCTCGGCACCGTCCAGGCGTTGGCTGTCGGAAAGGGCGAGCGAGGCCATGACGTTCCACTTGTCCTGGTTGAGGTCGCCCCAGCCGCCGACGAGGGAATAGCGGAAAACGTTGCCGCCGCCGTCCTCGGTGACGTCGGAAGCGGCGTTGGCCACGAGGCCCCTGAAATCACGCTTCGTGATGAAGTTGATCACCCCGCCGACGGCGTCGGTGCCGTAGATGGCGGAGGCGCCGTCCTTCAGGACCTCGACGCGCTCGATGGCGGCGAAGGGAATGGAGTTGAGGTCGACCACGCCGCCGTTGAGGCCGTGCGACGCGACCCGGCGGCCGTTGAGCAGGATGAGGGTGGCGTTGGAACCCTGGCCGCGCAGATTGGCCGAGGTGGCGCCGTTGTTGCCGCGTTGGGCGCCGGCGACGACGTCGGCGTTCGACGCGAGGTTGTCGAGGCCGTTGCCGTTGATGTTGAGGTTCATGATCAACTGCTCGGCGCTGGCGATGCCCTCCTGCTCCAGGTCGAGCTTGGTGAACACGGAGAGGGGCAGCGCGCCCTCGTCGGCGATGCGCTTGATCATCGAGCCGGTGACGACGAACTTCTCGAGTTTGACGGGCTCTTCCGGCATATTGCCGGTTGCGGCGGGGGTGGTTTGCGCCAGCGAGGGTGTGATCACGCTCACGGCGGCAATAATCGCGAACCAGATCGACCGGTTCCAGAGGTAACGTGCGTTCATAGGGTGTGGTGTCGGGGGTTTAGTCCTGGCGCGAGAATGCGCTTGAACTGGGTCTGGGCTATCAGAAGCGTTTATGCCTTGTCCTGCAAGAGCTAGATTGCTCGTCCCTGGACGGCGGTGAGGATGGTAAAAGAAAAAAGGGCGATCCCGTTGGACCGCCCCTGAGGTGAATATCCGGTGGGTGGATTAAAACCGGCCGGTGACGCCGATCTTGATCGCGAGGGGGGCGACCAGAAGCTGGCGGGTCCGGGCCGGGTCGTAGGCGTAGTGGATCCGCCCGTTCTCGGTGAAGTTGGTGATGTTCAGGAACAGCGTGGCCTCGGGGCGGATCTTGTAGGACACGCCGGCATTCATGGTAGTCAGGCTTTTCGCAAAGGCGTTGAGGCCGGGCGAGGTGAGGCTGGCATTGGTGATAGGGTATTCGCCGGTGTAGTTCACATCGAAGGAGGCGCCGAACTTCCGGTAGCTATACTGCAACCCGGCGTTGAACGCCTTGGGGATGAAGCCGGCCAACTGACTGCCCTGGACCAAGGTGGTGCCGGCAAACTTGCCCTCGGTCTTGAGGTAAGTGTAGTTGGCCTGAAATGTGAGCCCTTTGAGTGCGCCGGGGAGAAAGGCGAGCCGTTGTTTGAAGTAGGCCTCGAAACCTTCGAGCTTGGCGTCGCCGATGTTGCTCGGGGCGAAGATTAAGTAGCCGCCATAGAGGCCGTCGAAGCCGTTGTTGGGCGTATTGGGCACCGCAAGTCCAAGGTTCAACGCGCTGCTGATACACACTGACCGCAAAAATGCCGTTGTTCTTGAAATAATACTCGAGCTTGAGGTCGATGTTCTCGGCCAGTTGCGGCTTGATCGACGGGTTGCCGATCGTGACGGTCTGGTTCGCGTCACTTACCGTAATCGCCGGCACGAGGTTGGCGAGGAGGGGGCGGCCGTAGCTGGTGGACCAACTGGCCCGCGCCTTCAAATTCGGGGTGATGTCGTAGAACAAGTGGATGCTCGGGAAAACCTTGGTGTATTCGCCCTCGGTCGTCTGCTGCTGGTAATCCAGGGCGGCGCGCTTGAAGTGATCCGGTTCCACCGCGATCAGGGTGCTCCGGGCGCGGAAAAAGGTGAACGTGTCCGTGACCACCTTTTCGACGCGCACGCCACCCAGCACGCCCAACCGGCCGATCTTCGCCTCACCCTTCCATGATGCGGCGGTTGGTGTAGTTCTGTGTGGCGTTAAAGTTGACGTCTTCATACCACAGGGTGGCGTCACCCAGCGTCTTGCTGACCGCCGCCGTATCATAGACGGGCAGCCGGGCGCCACCATGCTGCTTTTCGTATTCGCTGATCGTCACCAGCGGAGCCGTCAAAACGGAGCCGACCACCCCATACCAGCGGCGCGGGTTGCTATTCCGGTTGTTGACGCGGCGGTTCACGGAATCGAGGCCGGCTTTCAGCACGACCGGGATCTTGGTATCCAGGTTGTAGGCCGCGTTAACCGTGGCTGTGACCTCATTGGTGTCGGTAAAGGTGCTGCGCTTGACGTAGACCGCGGAAGTGATGGGGACCGGCTGCGTGGTGGTGTTGGCCGCCGTGACGACGAACGGGGTGTAGCTGGCCGGAGCATACACGTCCGGACCCGAGAGCTGGGTGAAGACGCGTCCGCCCAGGTTGGAGCTGTCGAGGGCGAATCCGATGGGATCGCGGGTGCGGGTGTCCAGCATGCCGCCCTCGTCGGAGCGGCCGGCGCCGGAATCCCACTGCGTGTGACTCCAGCGGTAGGCGTGGTCGATCTTCAGTTTGCCCAAGTCGTGCTCGAACACGAGCGTGCCCGTCGGATTCTTGCTGACGAAGGAGATGTCCCAGGTCGCGAGGGCCATGCGCGAACCGGTGACCGCCCGGATTTCGGTGCGGTTGGCGGTATAGCCGGGGAGAATGGCGCCGGTGCCGGTGGGCTGGCCGTTGCTGTCGAGGGTGGCGACGACCGCGTTGCCGGCAAAGGGGTTCACCCGCGTGCGCAGATAGTGCGGCTCGGACCCGGCATTGTAGAGGAAACGCAGCGAGACTTTCGTGCGGTCGGTCCAGAGATAGTCCGCCCGGGCGCTGAAGGCCGAGATGACCCGTGAATTGAGACCGCTCCGCTTGTCGTAGTCCCGGAAATTGGCGATCGCGTTGGGCGTGTTCTCATACTGCAGAAAGTCGTAGTCGATCGAATTGACCACATTCTGGTAGGAGGCGTTGAGCTTCAGCCCGAGATTGCGCTTGCCGCCGCGGACACTGAAAATCTCCGTGTAACCCGCGCTGATGTCGGCATTGAACGGATGGTCCGCCAGCAGCTCGGTGCGATCGGCAAAGGAGGGGAAATAGCGGCCGCTGACGTTGTATTCAATGCGCCGCGTCTCACTCATGGCCAAGGGCGATTTGGTCTTGAGGTTGACCTGGCCACCCAATGAATCCGCGCGGGTGTTCGGCTGGGCCCCCAGAACAATCTCGATCTGCTCATACATCGAACGGCCGTCGCCACCAACGCCCGTCGAGGGCATGCCGTCAATGTTAAGCCGGGTGTAGCTCGCCGGCTGGCCGCGGATGCTGATGTTGTTGATGAGATTGTCCTCATCCGTGGTGAAGCTGATGCCGGGCAGACGCGACGCCAGTTCGCCCACGTTCTGGGTGGGCAGGATGCCCCACTCGTCAAAGGCGGTGACGTTTTTAATATTGGGGGCGTTGCGCTGCTCGGTGATGGAAAGAGCCTGGCCTTCCTTGACCGTGGACACCGTAAATTTCTCCATGACGAGGACATCGGAACTTTCCATCACGACCGCGATCACGGCAGGGCCGGCACTGACATCCACCAACTGCGAGGCATCAGTGAAACCCACATAAGAGACGACGACATCGACCGACCCGGCCGGCACATCGTAAAGCACGAAACGCCCGGTGTTGTCGGTCAGGGTGGATTTGTTGAGCGCGGGCACGGTGACGCGGGCGCCCTGCAGGGCGTTGCCGGTGCTTTTGCTGGTCACGGTGCCGGAGATCTGGCTCTTGGGGGCGGCGGGCTCGGCGGCGTGCGTAACAGGAGACAGGGCGAGGAGGACCGCGAACAGACTTAAGAGGCTCGTTGCAGTGCGCAACAGCCGGACATACTGGGTGGGCAAGCGCGTAGCGATTATGTAGCTCATCGGTGGGGGTGGGTTTGCGCGGCCCATGACTGAGTGCGGAGGTCGCGCCGGGGGTCTAGGTGGTTATCGTATAAATCCAGCCACCCCCCGCCTCCAAGGATATTTATCTCTTTCCCCGTCCGCTCCCAGTCGCTCCCGAGGGGAATCGTGGGGCAGCTGGCATTTTCGTTAAAAAGTTCGTCATTCCTGCCAATGCATTTCACCCGGCGCGCCGGCCGGCGGTCCCGCGCCTCACTTCCGGCCGCGACGCTGACTCCGGGGACGCCGCCCCACCGGCGCCGCCCGGCCGCTATGCCGGTAGGCCAGGGGTGAAACGCCATACGCCATCCGGAATGCCCGGCTGAAACTGTAGATTGAGGTGAAGCCGCAGTGCTCGGCGACCTCTGACACCCGCTGGGGTCCGAGCCGCAACAGACCGCAGGCCTGCTCTAAGCGAAGCCGCCGCAGATGGCGGCCGATGCTCACGCCGCACGAGGCCCGGAAACGCGCGCGCAGGTGGCTCGGGCTGATCCCGAGGGTCCGGGCGAGATCCTTCAGGGTGGGATGATCGCTGCTGCGCTGAGCCAGTTGATTGACCCGCAGCATCAGCCCGGGCACGGGCGAATTGCCCGCGGCGCTGGCGGCCAGCGCCGGTTTCAGGCGGCGCAAACGTGCCAACAGCAGGGCCAGCAACAGCACCGACAGGTCGGCCGTTCGCTCGGTCTCATAGGCTTCCACCAACTCCGCTGCGAGTGCTTGCAGGGGCGGGGTGAGCTCGAACGGCCGGTATCGCAACCCGGTCAGGGGTTCCACGTCCGCCAGCTCGAAAGTCACGAAAAACCAGGACAGTTTCTCCCGTTGGGGCTCGATGTAGTGATGAAATTGGAAGGGGAATACCAGCAGCCCCTGCCCGGCATTCAACCGGATCGTCTGGTCATCGACACACACGGTCACTGCGGTCCGCAATGCGCAGATGAGCACAAAACGATGATGCAACGCGCGCCCACGCCGCGGGCGGTTGAGATCCTCCGCCGACCGCCGCTGAAAGCACACGATGTTATCCGGCAGGATGACGTTGGCGGCCGGCCGGCCCAGCAGTTGGTGCAGCGGCTGGGGCAGACGGTCCACCAGTCTGGCGAGGTTGGGCGTGGGGGTGATTGGCATTTTCGTCAAAAACATCGTCATTTCTGCTATTTGCTCTGCCGGACGCCAGCCTTATTCTCCCGCTTCCCTCCTATGTCTCTCACCATCCTCGAGCGTTGTCATCATGAACATGTCCCGGTGGCGGTCTACGCCCGCAGCCTCGAGGCGGCCCGCGCGGTGGCCGGCGAGATCGCGGCGCTCATCCGCTCGCGGCAGGCCGGGAAACGCAGCGTCGTGCTGGGCCTAGCCACCGGTTCCACCCCGATCAGCCTCTACGCCGAACTGGTCCGTCTGCACCGCGAGGAGGGCCTCAGCTTCGCCAACGTCACTACCTTCAACCTCGACGAATATTACCCGCTGCCCCCGGAGCACGCCCAGAGTTACCGGCGCTTCATGCGCACGCATCTTTTCGACCACGTGAACCTTGACCCGGCCCGCTGCCACCTGCCCTCCGGCACCGTGGCCAAGGGCGATGCCGACGCGCATTGCGCCAACTACGAGGCCATGATCGCGGCGGCCGGCGGCATCGATTTCCAGATCCTCGGCATCGGCCGGACCGGGCACATCGGCTTCAACGAACCGGGCAGCGCCCGGCACTCACTCACGCGTCTGGTCACGCTCGATCCGCTCACGCGCCGCGACGCGGCCGGCGACTTCGGCGGCGATGCGGCGACGCCACGGCACGCACTGACCATGGGCGTCAGTTCCATCCTCAACGCCCGCCGCGTGGTGCTCATGGCCTGGGGCCAGCACAAGGCCGACATCGTGCGCACGGCGGTCGAGGGCGAGGTCAACAACCACGTCACGGCCTCCTTTCTCCAGGAGCATCCCCACTCCCTCTTCGTCCTCGATGCCGCCGCCGCGGGATCGCTCACCCGTTACCGCACCCCCTGGCTCGTCGGACCGCTCGCCGACCAAGGCCTGGCCTGGGATGAACGCATGACGCGACGCGCCATCCTCTGGCTCTCGCAACTTCGCCAAAAGGCCATCCTCAAGCTCACCGACGACGATTACAACGAAGCCGGTCTGCAGGATCTGCTGCGCGCCCACGGCTCCGCCTACGAGGCCAATCTCATCGGGTTCTACCAGATGCAGCACACCATCACGGGCTGGCCCGGCGGACGCGATCCCCGCAAGACCAAGCCCGGCGACGCCCCCGTGCGGCCGCTGCGCGCCCCTTCGGCGATGGTGTATCCCAAGCGCGTGCTGGTGCTCTCGCCGCATCCTGATGACGACGCCATTTCCATGGGCGGCACGCTCTGCCGGCTTGTGGACCAGGGGCACGAGGTGCATATCGCCTACGAAGTCTCGGGCGCGGGTGCTGTATCCGACGACGCCCTGTGGCACTTGCTCGCCTTTGTCCGGGATAGCGGGATGGTCGCCGCCGATCGGAGCGGACGACTGGACGCCCTTTGCACCGGTTTGAGCGGCAACACCACCCTGCCGGCCTCGCCCGAGCTGACGCAATGGAAAGGACTCATCCGGCGCCACGAGGCCATCGCCGCGGCGCGCGTCTGCGGCGTGGGGGAAAACCGGCTGCATTTTCTGAATTTGCCTTTCTACAATGCGGAACCGCGCGCCCGCCGCTACGGCGCCGAGGATGTCGCTTGTCTGAGCGCCCTGTTGCAGAAACTGCAGCCCCATCTGATTTACGCGGCGGGTGATCTCGACGATCCCCACGGCACTCACCGGCTTTGCTTGCATGTGCTGCGCGACGCGCTCGCCGAAGCAGCCGGGGCCAAGGCGCGCTGGCTGGCCGAGGCCGAGCTCTGGCTCTACCGCGGCGCCTGGGCCGAGTGGCCGCTCGACGAGATAGACCTCGCTGTGCCGCTGAGCCCGCAGGAGGTGCTTCGCCGGCGCCGCGCCATTTTCCGCCACGAGACGCAGAAGGACCAGGCGCTTTTCCTCGGCGAGGATCGCCGTGAATTCTGGCAGCGCACCGAGGATCGCAGCCGCCGGCTGGCCCAGGCCTACAACGCGCTCGGCCTCGCCGAATACGAGGCCATCGAGGCCTTCAAGGGTTACTCGCCCGAGGAATTCCTCCGCTCGGCGGCGTTTTAGTTGCGAGCAAGGCCGCCGGGCGGTGCGGCCTAAGCCCGGATATTTCACACGGGAGATGAAGACCGGGGGTAGTGTCCGTCAAGTTTCGCACATTTGATTTGGGCTGGCGGGGGCGGAGGAAGGTTTGGGCAGGAAAGAGATTATTTTGGGAGG
>LNEH01000142.1 GCA_001464505.1 Verrucomicrobia bacterium Ga0077533 | reverse complement strand
TCGCCCTGGAATTCAACGCCCGCGAAGTCCGCTACCTGGGCAAGATCGGCGAAGCCTCCTCCCTTCGCGCCGACTTTGTGTTTGCCGTCAGCGACGGCATGGGCGGGGCCAACTCCGGCGAATTCGCCAGCCGCATCACCAAGGACAAGATCACGCACCTGCTGCCCAAAGGCTTCCGCCTCGCCGCCCCCGGTCCGCAGAGCCGCTACGACGCCACGTTGCGCGAGCTCTTCAACGCCATCCACCACGACCTGCTGAAACTGGGCCAATCCTACGAGGAGTGCCGCGGCATGGGCACCACCCTCAGCCTGGCTTGGCTGACGCCGGGTTGGCTCTATTTCGGCCACATCGGCGACAGCCGCATCTATCACCTCCCGCCCGGGGACGGACTGATCCAACTCACCCACGACCACGGCCACGTCGGCTGGTTGCGCCGCAGCGGCAAGCTCAGTGAACGCGAAGCCCGGGAGCATCCGCTGCGCAACGTGCTTAACCAAGCCCTCGGCGCCGAGCACATGTTCATCGACCCGCAGTTCCAGGCCCTCCCCTGCGCGCCGGGCGACCGCTTTTTGCTCTGTTCCGATGGTCTCACGCAGGAACTCCGGGACCGGCAATTGGAGGAAATTATCCGGACGACCGCAACCATCCCCGTGGCGCAACGGCTCATCAACGCCGCGCTCGAACGCGGCGGCCGCGACAACATCACCGCCCTGGTCGTCGAGGCCCTGACGCCATGAACCTTGATTTAACCACTGATTGGTTTCGCCAAGGGGCGAAACCTTGGTTCACACCTTCGCCTTACCTGTCAGGCCGTAGCCTTGGCGAAGGCTGATCGGCTAAGGATCAAGTTCTGGGGTCTGCTGATCGCAGACCGGAAATACTGCCTGCGATCAGCAGGCCCCAGGATCCAATCGGCGGCGACGATCAGTCGCCGCACATCATTATAGGATTCATCCGTTGATGAATCCCATTAGTGGTTAACTCGACTTATCCCTTTCCTCCATGCCCCGGGTCTTCGTTTACGGCACGCTGAAACGCGGCGGCAGCAACCACGCCATGCTCGCCGGCCAGCGCTTCCTCGGCGAGGCCCGCACCACCCCCGGCTACACCCTCTATTCGCTCGGTGAATATCCCGGCATGGTGCGCGACCCGACCGATATCGCCGGGGTGCTCGGTGAACTCTGGGCGGTGGATGACTCCTGCTTGGCCGAGTTGGACAAACTCGAGGGCCTCGGCGAGGGACTCTACGAACGAATAGAAGTGCTGCTCGCGCCAAACCATCTCGCCCGCTCGGCGCAGACCTACCTTTATGCCCGCCCGCACCATGGCTTCCCGCCCCTCGGGGACGATTGGCCAGTCGGAAATGTGTAACGTAATGCGTTACACATTGCCGGATGCTACTTGAGCGCCGACCGAGGCACGCGCCTCACGGTTACGAACCGGGCCCGGAATAGTTCCTCCATCAGCTCACGCGTCGGGGCCGGGATGCGCTTCACCAGGTCCTCCATGGGAGGCAGGGATTGGTTGGAATCCGGATCGGAGTCCGTGCTGACTGCGGAAGGCTGAACGCTGAGCACCGGATCAACGAGTCGCTGTTCCGCCAGAAACGGGACTTCCTCCTCGGGCGAAGGACCGGAGGGGGCGGCGGCCTGTAGCGGCGGTCTTTGACCGCCGTCATCCTCCGACCGGCGGTCATAGACCGCCGCTACAGATTCTTCCTCTGTCTTCTGCGCCTCAGGCGCGGCCGTCAGTCGTTTTTTTTTGAGCCGTCGGCGGGGAGACTCTCGGCCATGGTCGCGATCTCCTTGATCAGGCTGTCAATCGCGCGGGCGCGGCTGGCCTCCACGGCCTTGAGCAGCGCCACCTCGAAATTGATCTTCTCCGACAGACCGTGCTTCACGCTGTTCTCACCCTCGCGCAGGCCATCGAGGAGCCGCGTGAGCTGCTCGGTCGTCATCGGGGTGCCGAGCGCGTCGCTGCTGCCGCCCTGGGCGATGGCCCCGAGCAGCGCGCCGCGCACGTTGGCCTGCACATCCACCAGCAGGCGGTAAAGGTCGCGGCCGTTCTCGTCGCACTCGTCCACGATCTCGACGATCTTGCGATGGTCGCCGGCCGCGAGCGCAGCCGCAAGCGCGGCGATCTTGTCGGCAGCGACGAGACCATAGACGTCAAGCACGTCGGCCTCGCTGACCTCGTGGCCGCAAAAGGAAATCATCTGGTCAAAGATGGACTGGGCGTCGCGCATGCCGCCGTCGGCCATGCGGGCGATGCTGGCCAGGGCGGCGTCGCCCACCTTGATCTTCTCGGCGACGGCGATCTTTTTCAGCCGTTGGACGATCAGCTCGGTCGGGATGGGCTTCAGGTCGAAGCGCTGACAGCGTGAGATGATGGTCGGGAGCACTTTCTGCACCTCAGTCGTGCAGAAGATGAACTTCACGTGGGCCGGCGGCTCCTCGAGCGTCTTGAGCAGCGCGTTGAAAGCAAAGGGGGACAGCTGGTGGACCTCGTCGATGACGTAGACCTTGTATTTGCCCTGGGCCGGCGCGTATTGGACGCTATCGCGCAGGTCGCGGATGTGCTCGATGCCGTTGTTCGAGGCGCCGTCGATCTCGATGACATCGAGGCACGAGCCGTCGGCGATGGACTGGGCGATCGGGTCGTTGACGTCGAAATCGGCCTTCGGGCCGCCGGTGACATTGAGGGCCTTGGCGAAAATGCGGGCGGTGCTCGTCTTGCCGGTGCCGCGCGGGCCCACGAACAGGTAGGCGTGCGCGATGCGGTTGCGGGCGATGGCGTTTTTCAGCGTCCGCACCACGTGGTCCTGCCCGACGACGTCGTCAAACGTCTGGGGGCGCCACTTGCGCGCGATGACTTGGTAGGCGGAGGACATGAAGCTGAATGACTGAAAGGCTGAAGGGCTGAAAAATCCAGCCCGCGTTTGCATTTTCTTTCAGCTTTTCAGCGTTACCGTCCATGAAATGAGGTGGCCAGGCACTCCACGGCACTGGGAGGGCGTCGTTACCGTTGCTGCCTTCCGGCCCTGGCGGGGTTCACGCGCCTGCCCCATGCATGGCGCCTGGCCAAGGCGGAACGTAGGTCGCCTCCCTCCTCCTGCAACTAAAATTAAGGGCCTGTAGACCGCCGCTACAGTTTGGCCCCGCCTCCAACTAATCGCTCAGTTGCCGGGCGGCTTGTCCGGCGGGGGCTGGTCGTCAGGTCTGCGCTCACGGTTGGCCCGCTTGGCCCGCTCGGATTTTTCCCGCGCTTCCCGGGCCTCGCGCAATTCGCGGTTCATTTGCTCGAACGTCACCCGCTGCTCGGGCGTGAGTTTTTGGGCGATATCCCGCTGCATGCTCTCGATCCTCATCTGGGTCTCCGCCAGCGACTGTTTCCGCAGCCGGTTCAGTTGCTCCATGTTGTGCCGCACGATCGGTCGGATCTGCTCCTGCTGCTCCGGGGTCAGGGCCAGGCGCTCAACCAGCCGCTTGAGGTGCCGGGGGGCCCATTCCTCGGGCATCGGCCGGTTGCTGAACTTCTCGCGCAGAACGCGCAGCGTGACAAACCCGCCCGTCACCCCGCCGGCGACAAAGATGCCGACCAGCACCACAATGACCTTCCAGGGTTGGTTCATCTCAGGAGATGTCCAGCAACTCGACAATCGAGTCGGCGGTGCCGCTGACGTAGTTGTCGTGCTGGTCCGAAGAGAGCTCCGCGTAATTGACCGCCACCGCCGCGAGGCTGCAGGCGGCCGCAGCCACGAGACCGCGGAGGGCGAAACGCTCGAGCGAAAGCCACGAAGCGCCGACGGGCAGCGCGGCGGCCCGGGCGGCGACGCGCGGGGCGAAACCATACGGCGCGGCGGCGCCGGGCCCGGTGGGGGCCTGTCGGGCGAGCGCGGTCAGTTTCTGCCATTGGTGGTCGAATCGGTTCATGACTTCTCCTTGCCTTGTAGCTCCCGAAACAGTTTTTGCAATTTCCGTCTGGCGCGGAAGGCCCGCACTTTGACGAGGGTCTGGTTCCAGCCGGTGATAGCGCTGACCTCGGCGATGGTTTTCTGCTCAAGGTCGAGCAGCTGGAGGACCAGGCGGTCGGCGGGGTTCAGCTGCGCGAGCAGCTTGTGGACGAGTTCACGGGCTGCCAGGGCGTCGCCGGGCAGCACTTCGCGCTCGTCGGTCATGACGTTGCTCAGCACCTCGGCCTCGTTTTCGGACAGGTCGGCCCAGCGGAATTCCGGCCGGCGTTGCTGGGCGCGCAACTGGTCGATGCAGGTCGTGACCGCAATGCGGGAGACCCAGTGCGGGAACGGCACGTGGCCCTGATATTGTTCAAGCCGAGTGAACATTTTCAAAAAGATGTCCTGGGCGAGGTCTTCCTCGGCGACCCGCCGGGGCAGATGCGAGCGCACGATGCGGCTGACCAGGGGATAAAGATGCTCGACCAGCAGCCGGGCCGCCACCTGATCGCGTTGGCGCACCCGGGCAAGGCAACCGACGAGATCGAACGGTTCATCCGCCATGGAGTTGGGCAAAAATTGGGCACATCAGATGAGACGGTGGCCGGCGGCAGGAGTTACAGGCAAAGCCCGGACGCGCTCGGGGGAAGCAAGTCACAGAAAACGACCCTTGGGCGGTGGTTAAACCGGCGGTTCACGCGCGGTCCACCTTGTAAAACATCCACAGGCCCAAACTCTGGAATGCAACGTTGGGCAGCCACATGAGCAGGTCGGGCCGCAGCGCCGGGTGATTGTCGAACCAACCCACCATGATGGTCACAAAATAATAACCGAGCGCCAGCAGCAGGCCGATGCCGAGGTTGGCCGACGTCTCCTTCCGCGAGACCTTGATGCCGAGCGGAATCGCAACGAGCGCAAACGACAGCACGGAAAACGCCGTGGCGAATTTCTCGTGAATGGTGATCTGGACGCGCATTTTCTGCTGCGCACGTTCGGCGGCCGGCACCGTCGGATCGGGTTGGTTCAAGCGGCGCCACTCCCCGACCAGCTGGGAAAAG
>LNEH01000141.1 GCA_001464505.1 Verrucomicrobia bacterium Ga0077533 | reverse complement strand
CCGCAGGTAATCGAGACTCAGGACCAGTTTGCTTTTGGCCTCGTCGAAGCGGACCCAACCGAGGGCCGCCCGGCCCGAGTTGACCACGCGCTTCTGTTTGTCGAGTTCCCAGATCCAGATGTCCTTGAGCAAATCGCCCTGCTTCTCGCCCACATAGATGATGACGCCCGGAAAATCGCGGATGAAGGTCTTCGGCACGATGAAGCTCAGCGGATTGTTGCGCACGGCCCCGGCCAGCTCGCGCTGGTAGGCCAGCCGCGCCGTGGGCATGAACTGGAAGTTCACGAAAGCCGCCAGCGTCACGCCCATCAACGCGAAGCACAAAATCGGCGCCGACAGCCAGGCCACGCTCATGCCCGATGCGCGCAGCGCCGTGATCTCCCGGTCCGACGACATGCGCCCGAGCACCAGCAGGATGCCCGAGAGCATGCCCATCGGCAGCGCATACGAGACCACGAAGGGCACGAGCAATCCGATCAGCCGGACAAACGTGTCCACCTCGATCTGCCCCTGCAGCATGTAGCCGAGCAGATCCTTCAGCGCGTTGGCCAGCATCAGCACGAACGCAAACAGTCCGACGGCCGCCCCACACGTCACGACGACGTTCGCGAAGATGTGCCGGTGGATGAGGTTCATCTGATTGGTTGAAAATCAAGGGTTGAGGGTTGAGAGTCCGACCGCAACGCCGGGTTTTTGTCGCTGCGTTTTGCTCAACTCTCAACCCTCAACTCTCAACTCCGTCTTGATGCGCCCCCCGCCCGCCTTGCCGACGATCTACGGCGAAACCCTCGACTCGCTGACCGCCCTGCTCAAGGAGCACGGCCACCCGGCTTTCCGGGCGCGCCAGATCATGACCTGGCTCTACAAGAAACGGGCGCGCGCTTGGGCTGAAATGACTGACCTTTCCCAGCCGCTCCGGGCGTGGCTGGCCGCCACATTCGAGCTGGAGCCGACCAAGTTCGTCCTGACCAGGCAGTCCGAGGACGTGACCGACAAGCTCCTGCTCGAGCTGGCCGACCAGTCCCTGATCGAGACCGTCATCATCCGCGCGCCCCAGCTCGGCGTCGGCCAGGAAAACTCCCGCAAGACCATCTGCATCTCGACCCAGGTCGGCTGCGCCATGGGCTGCAAGTTTTGCGCTTCCGGCCTCGAGGGCCTCAAGCGCAACCTGACCGCCGGCGAGATCGTCCACCAGCTCATCCAGGTCTGCCGCCAGGAGGACGACCGCACGCCGCGCGCCCGCGCCGAGCTCGCCTCCTTCGACAACCTCGTCGTCATGGGCATGGGCGAGCCGTTGCACAACTACGACGCCATCATCCGCGCGCTCACTATCCTCAACGCCGGGTGGGGGCTCGGCTTCGGGGCGCGCCGCATCACCCTCTCCACCTCCGGCCTCGTCCCCAAAATCCGGCAGCTCGCCGACGAGCCGCTCGGCCTCCGTCTCGCCATCAGCCTGCACGGCGCCACCGACGAGGTGCGCGAGCAGATCATGCCGATCAACAAGAAGTGGCCGCTCAAGGAGCTGCTGCCCGCCGTCCGTGAATTTTCCGAGAAACACGGCCGGATGGTCACGCTGGAATTCATCCTCATCGAGGGCATCAACGACTCGCTCGACCAGGCCCGGAAGCTCCGCGACATCGCCTTCGACCTGCATGCCCACGTGAACCTCATCCCCTACAACACCGTCGAGGGCCTGCCCTGGAAGCGCCCGAGCCTCACGCGCCAGGAAAAATTCGCCCAGGTGCTCGACCGCGGCGGCGTGTCGGTGACGCTGCGCCGCGAGAAGGGCCACGCCATCGACGCCGCGTGCGGTCAATTGCGATTGAAGACCGAAAAGGCCCGCGAGGCCGCGACAGCCCTGTAGCGGCGGTCTGTGACCGCCGACGGGGCTCATAGAGCGCCGCTACAGCCGACACCAGCGTTGCAACGGGAGTCGCTCCTGCTAGCCATGAGTGCCTCGCATGGATTGGCCAGCCCTACCCCTAACTGCCCTCCGACTGGCTCTACTCTTCGCCGGTCTGCTGCTGCCGGGCTCGATGCTGTTGCGCGCGCTGCGGCTGCCGTGGTCGCTGGCCGCGGCGTTCGCCACTTCCGCCGCCACGCTTTATGTCGTTGTGCTCATCTTCGCCTGGACGGGCGCGGTCATCTCATTGCTCACGCTCGCCGCCGCGCTCGCACTGGTAACGCTCGTCGCTGCGCTCGTGCCGGCGCGCCCCAGCAGAACGCAGATCAGCTCGTCCTTCGCGAGCTTCGGGCAAATGGGTTGGTGGCTGCCGCTCTACGGCGCGTTCTGGCTGATCGTCATTTACCGGCTGGGTCTCCACCCGCTTAATGGCCCGGATGTGACCTTTCGCTGGAGCTGGCTCGCCGAACAGATGCTGGAGTTCGGCTCTTTGGATTTCTATCCGCCGCGGAGCGGCGAGGACTATCTGCGCTACTTCTGGGCCGAGAGCATACCGCCCGGTGTCGCCAGCCTCTATGCCTGGGCCTACGCGTGCGCCGGCGGCAAGCAGGCGCTCTGGACCTCGCCCGTCGTTGCCCTGCAACTGCTCGCGGTGCATGAAATCATCTGGCGGCTGGCCAACCGCTGGGGTGGCGAGGTGATTGCGCGCCGCGCGGTGCTGCTCGCCGCGGCCTGCCCGCTGCTGACGTGGTCCGTCATCATGGGGCAGGAGACCGGTCTCACGACCGTCGCCGTCACGGGCATCGTCTGGAGCCTGCATCATCTGCGCGACGAAAACGGCAGCCGCTGGGCCGTGCTCGCGGGCATTTTTTCGATCGTCGCCGCCAGCACCCGCGAATACGGCGCGATTTTCGCCCTCGCCGCGATTGCCGCCACGGTTTGGCTGGGCGCGCCTCGCCGCCAGACCTGGCTGCTGGCCGCGGTCGCCCTGCCGGTCGCCGTCGCGTGGCCACTGCGCGTGTGGGTGCTGACGGGCAATCCAATCTACAGCCTCAACCTCGCGGGGATTTTTCCGGTCAATCCCGTCTTCACCGCCTGGAACGACACCCTGCGGGGTCCGTCCAGCCAGGCCCTGACGGCATGGGAAAGCTGGGTGTCGCTCGGCCGTTACCTACTCTTGTGGGCCTTGCCGGCGGTGGCCGGGGTGGCCGCGTTGAGCATGCTGCTCGTGCAACGCCTGCGCGAGGCGCGGGTGATAGCCCTCTTTGTGGCGCTGGTGTTCGCCCTTTGGTTTGCCTCGGTGGCCTACACCGCCGGCGGATTGTTCTATTCGCTGCGCGTGTTGGGTCCGGCGCTGGCCCTGCTGGCGTTCATCGCGAGTTACGGCCTCGGTTTTTGGGTCCAGCACTCTGCGGCGGCCAGGTATGCGGCGGTTTGTGTCGGCCTGCTGCTGTTGGAGTCATTGCCCAAAACCTTGGTGCTGCCGGAAAACCCCTACCGGGCGGAAGTGAAGCATTGGCTCCAGGCGGCGCAACAAGTCCCTGTGCTCGCCCAGGCCTGGGAACACGAGTTGCTGAAGAAACTGCAACCCCTGCCCGACCGGCGGAAGATATTGTCAGACTTCGTCGGCGCCCCCCGGCTCCTCG
This sequence comes from Verrucomicrobia bacterium Ga0077533, assembly GCA_001464505.1. Lineage (GTDB taxonomy): Bacteria > Verrucomicrobiota > Verrucomicrobiia > Opitutales > Opitutaceae > Lacunisphaera. The sequence goes on along the minus strand of LNEH01000141.1, from coordinate 3,515 downwards.
CCGCCATCGGCACCGAGGTCGCGCCGCTGTGGAGCCCGGAGGTCGCGTGGCTCTTTGATGAGACACTTCCGCCCGAGGAGGTCGCGCGACGCTGGCGGAAATCAGGCCTGCGTTATCTCGTGCTGGGCAAATCCGGCGCGACCGCCAATTTCATGCCAACCCAGGCGCGGTGGCGCGCGCCCTACTTCACTCTCCGGACAGTGACGGAAACCGACACTCATGTCATTCTCGAAGCCACCGTCGCAGCCGAGCCGCCAAAGTAAGACGCAGTCCGCGCTTTACGCCGCGCGGAAAGGCCAGCAATGGAATGGGCGCCAATGACCGCCGACCGGCCCATTTCCGAACTGCTCGCCACCCGGCGCACGGTGCGCTCGCTGGAGTTTTTCCCCCCGAAGGATGAGGCCGGAGTCGAGGCGTTGCGCCAGACCGCTCTCGCCCTGAAACGCATTGCCCCGGATTTTGTGTCCGTCACCTACGGGGCCGGCGGCAGCACGCGCGAGCGCACGGCGCAGGTCAGCCGGCTCTTGCGCACCGAGCTCGGTTGCACGGTCATGCCGCACCTCACCTGTGTCGGACACTCGCGCGAGGAACTTAACGGTGTGGCCGACCAGCTTCATGCCGACGGTTATCGCAACATCATGACCCTCCGCGGCGACCCGCCGAAGGGCTCGACCGAGTTCAAGGCCGCCGCCGACGGTCTGCGCTACGCCAGCGAACTCGTCACCCTGCTCAAGGCCCGGCACGCTGATTTCTGCCTCGGGGTGGCCGGCTATCCGGAAAAGCATCCCGAGGCCGCGTCGCCCGACACCGACCTCGACAGCCTCAAGCGCAAGGTGGACGCCGGCGCGGCGTTTGTCACCACGCAGCTCTTTTTCGACAATACCGTCTATTACCGCTTTGTGAAAAAATGCCGCACGCGCGGCATCACGGTGCCAATCGTGCCGGGCATCATGCCCGTGCTGTCGCTGAAGCAGATCAAGCGCTTCACCGAGATGTGCGGCGCCACCCTGCCCGAAAAACTCATCAAGCGCCTCGAAGCCGCCGGCGATGCGCCCGAGATCGTCGAATCGGTCGGCAACGAGTGGGCCGTCACCCAGATCCGCGATCTGCTCGCCCACGGCGCCCCCGGCTACCACCTCTACATCATGAACCGGGCGAAAAGTGCACTGGCGTTGGCCGCGGGACTCGCCGCGTGATCCCATTCGCATTCAGCACAAGCGCGATTGGCAAATCCCATCCCGCCGGGCCCTGAGCCCGACCCGCCAGGCCGTCGTGAAGCGCCCCTCGCCCTCCTCCGCACCAACCAGTCCCTTATTGGATGAACTTCACGCCGTTGTATTCGTCCGGGTGCTCCCGTTTGATTCGGGCCAGGCGCACGCCGACCTCCTCCGCCGGCAGATACGGTGAGCGCGCTTGCAGCGCCTGGTAGTAGGAGAAGACAGCCTGGCCCCAGAGGCCGGCGCGCTCGTTCTGCAAACCGTCGAGGAAACTGCCCAAGGCCTTCAGGTCGGCATCGGAGTGGGTGTTCTGGACACGCTGCTTGGTGGCGGCGGTGAGCACCCGGTAGACCAGAGGCCAGTCGTGCTGCGTCTTGCCCTGCTCGATGAGCCGTGAGCTGTAGGTGGCCAGCGTGTCGCCGTCGTTCGGGAGGAGGTCGGCAGGCGGCTCAAAATACATGACCAGGGTGCGCTTGAACAGCTCGCGCCGGACCCGCGCGATCGGTTCGGCATAGGCGCCGAGTTCCTTGTCTCCCGCCAGATCCAGCCAGTTGCGGGCGCTGTCAAACACGGCGGCCGCCTGCTTTTTATTCAGGTAGTCCAGCAAGGAGCCCAGGTATCTGGTGGACTGGAACAACGCCTCAAGGTTTACCCCGGACGGCACGCCGAAGTTGCGACGGAAAGCCACCTGCTGCTTAAAGAGATCCAGATTGTCGAGGGTCAGTTCCTGCGGCGGGATCAGCGGGTCTTTCAGCTTCGCATTGGTGCGGTCGAGGTTATGCATCGCCAATATCTTGGAGCGGGGCATTGCTGCCACCGCTAAGTCATCGGACAGGATGCCGTTTAGGGTGTTAGCCGCATTGCCAGCATTGCCGGCTTCGACTGCGGCGTAGTAGTTCTGCCAGCGCAAGGTCGTGCGTTGCAGGATGTTGAGGAGGTTGTTGTTGGGTGTGGCGCGGTTGGCCTCGCGCACCGCCGCGACGATCGCGTCGAAATCTGACGCCTTGTTAGCGGACGCTAGCACGACGCCTAGTTTCTGCTGCAGATCGGTGAAGGTCTTGTCGGCACCTCCCGCTGATCCTTTCTTCAGTTGTTCGGCCGAGGAAAGGCGCAGTCCCACGAGCAGACTACGGGGAATGATCGGCAGCCGGGCCGATTGCTGCACCATCGAGTCTAAGGCCGACAAAGCGCGGTCGCTGTTGCCGCTGGCGGAGTAAAGCAGATAGTCCTGCCACTGGTTGACGTAGTTCCGCAGGCCATCGATGCGCTGCGAGCTGCTGTCGTCCGAGCCGCGTAGGGGGGTGAGCCCGGCGAGGCGCGCGAGCAGGACATCAAACTCCGCCGCCGGGGCCCGGGCGGTGAACTTGGCGAGGAAGTCGGTCTCGATCGCCCGGTAGGCCTCCTCGTCCTTGGCGCGGGCCTGCGCGCGGGCGTTCTGGAGGCTGGCTTCAACCTGTTCCAGCAAGGCCACCGCCTTCTTGTCGTCTTCGGGTAACAGAACGCGAATTCGGATGAGGGCCTGTTCCAACTCGGCATACTGGCGACCGGCCAGCCATGGGCCCAACTGGTCGGCGTAGCGCAGCAGCTCCGCCCGGGCGCTGTTGTTCGGAAGCTCAGCCTGTTTGACGAGCAGCGTGGAAAGCTTGGTGAGGTTTTTCGCCCCGGCCGTCGGGTCGGCCGCGAAGGCCCCGGGCGCCGCGAGGCCGAGGGTGAGGCCAAACAGTAAGCGAACACTCTGGGATAAGCGGATGAGATGTTTCATGTAGAAGTGGTCTGATTGGAACAGAATTGAAAAGGACCTACTGCGATGCCTTGGCAGCCATCTGTTCTTGGCGACGGCCAACCTCCTCACTGGGCAGGCGGGGGGCGCGGCTGGCGAGAGCCTTCTGGTAGGCGATCCCTGCCAGGCTCCACACACCCGCCCGTTCAAGCTGGAGGGCGTAAGTGAGATGGCCGAAACCGACGTAGTCCGCGACGTCGCTGGCGGTCTGGATATTCAGCTGATGCTTGGCTCCCAGCAGGCGATGAACCATCGGCCAATCCTTCGCCAAGTGATATTGGGCGATGAGCCGGTCAGCGTAAGCGCTGAAAGAATCCCGGGGCTCCGGCGGCGGGGCGGCCGGCAGATCGAGGTAAATTCGCACGGCCTTGTGCAGCATTGCCATTTTGACCCGGGCCAGCGCCTCGGCGTAGCCACCGAGTTGCTCGGGGTCCGGTGATTTGTCCCAAGCAGAGGACCTTTCCAGAACCAAGCGGCAGTTGTCCTCCTGCAGTCCCCCCAGGGGCATCCGCAGTTCC
>LNEH01000140.1 GCA_001464505.1 Verrucomicrobia bacterium Ga0077533 | reverse complement strand
CGGGATTGTTGAAGATGGAGCCGAAGAGCCGGGCGGTGAGCATGTGCTGGATGAGCATCTCCTCGATGGCGGAGTCGGCCAGCGTGGGGTTGATGGCGGCGCGACAGAGGGCGGCGAAGCCGTCGAAGGCGGCGACGAATTTTTTGTTGGGCACGGTGCCCACGGTGCCGCGGGCGCGCTGGATGACCTCGCGCAGGCTGCGGCCCAGCTCGGCCACCCGCTCGCGGAACTCCTCGGTGGCGCGCTCCCAGTCGGCGATCACCGGCTCCGTGTAGGCGAAGAACTTTTCCAGGATTTCGCAGAGCTGCTCGGGTTTGGTGTCGAGGGCGCGGTCGAGCGCGACCTTGCCATCCTGCACGAGGATGGCGCGGCGGGGCTGCCAGAAGATGGTGTTTTTCGCCGGGTAGCCGAGCTTGAGCTTGGCGCGCATCTCGGCGGCGAGGTCATCTTTGTCATCCTTGGCCTCGATGACGCCGTGGGGGATGCGGTAGGTGTCGAGGAGGACGGCGTCGAGGCGGAGGGGAGCCGCGCCCTGGCGGGAGACGGCGTATTCGCGGACGAGGGTCCACTTGAGCGGGCCGGCGCAGTGCTCGATGAGCCGGTGCCAGGCCTCGCGCACCGCCGTCTCGTGGGTGGCGCCGACGTTGGCCAGTTGGGTCAGGGCCAGGGTGTAGGCCTTGACCGGGGCGTGCGTGGGCTTGAGCGCGAAGGGGGCGGTCATCGGGTGGAGTGAACCAAGCGGATTGCGGCTTAAGCAGCAAGGGCGGAGGTGGGGCAGCGGGTGGTTTCTGTTTTCGACAAACGGCGGGCCTGAGGCAAACTGCCAGCATCCCTCGCACGTCATGTCTGACTCCAAGCTGATCGTCCCGCAAAACTACGCCGAGCTGCGGCGGGCAGTGGAGGTCGCAATGGTTCACGGCCAGCAGGCCGTCGAGCAGGCCCGCGTGCGGACCTACCACGAGACCGGCCGGTTGATCCAGGCGGCACGTCCTTTTGTTTCAGGATCGGGCGGACTACGGCGCCAGGACCATCCCGCGCCTCGCCGGGGATCTGAAACTCGACCGGTCCGTCCTGCTGCGCGGCGTGCAATTCTACCGCGCTTTCCCGATTGTCGCCGCGCGGCGACAATTGACCTGGGGGCATTATCGGCTGCTCGTCCCGGTCGAGGACGCCGCGCAACGAAAAATGCTCGAACAGGCGACCATCAGGCACGAGTGGACCACCGACCAGTTGGAGGAGCACATCCGTCCGTTGCGCGCGGTGGCGGAAGCCGGCCGGCCCGCCTCTTCCAGAAGCCGATTGATTGTGACGCGGGCCTGGGCCTCGGAAGACATGGACGTCAAACGCGGGCGAAGGGATTTTGCACGATCACGCCGCCGTAGTCCTGCCCCGCATTGAGATCCTCCGTGTAGAGGATCGTGCAGCCGAGGGTGTGCGCCGCCGCGATGATGGCCGCATCCCAATAGGAGATCTGGTAGCGCTGTTGCAGGGCATGCGCCTCCAGCACCAGTTTGCCCGTCACGGGCAGCACGGGATATTCCAGCATGGCGTGCAGGATGGTTTCGGTCTCCGCCGCCTCCAGCCCCAGGCGCTTCTTCGCCGAGGCGTTGTGGGCAAACTCCTGCAACACTTGCGCGGAGATGCCGATATCCTCCTTGCCCAGCAACTCCCGGGCGGCCGCCTTCCGGCCGGCATCCGCCGGATCCTTGGAAGCCGCGTAGAGAAACAGATTGGTGTCAGCGAAGCACCGGGCGGTCATAAATTTCGTCCCGGTTCAGCCGGCCGACCGGCGCGGTGTTGCGGGCCTGGTCGAGCGCGGCAAAGAGCCGGCCGGCCCGGGTGCGACGCGTCTTGGTGTCATCGTCCGTCGAAACCAGCTCGCGCTCCAAAGCGCGATTGATGATGTCTTTCAACGCCAGGCCCTCATGCACGGCCTTGAGTTTGGCCTTCTTAAACAGGCTGTCGGGGATTTCCAGAGTGGTTCGCATAAACGCATATTCGCACAAATATGGGTAAGGTCAAGTCAGGCCTCCAACGGGAGTTGGATTTTATCCTGTCGTTTCTAAATTAAATAAGAACCTGCTGCCAATTGGTTATTTAAGGCCGTTGCCGGTTTCCGGTTCTAATAAGATTCATATCTGGCCGACGTTTATGTCGGCCGGGTGATATGCTCATTATTCGGTCGTTTTACAACATGTCGGCCCGCCTCCGGGCACCGGCGCAGGGGAAATCAGTCAAGCGGCAGCATGGCCGCTCAGAGCTGGCCGGTGAAGGCTTGGTGCAGCAGCGACTGGGTCAACGCCTCCCGCGCGGCGAGCTTCCGCTTGTAGAGACAGGCGAGGCATTGGGTGGCGGCGGCGGGCGGTTTCTGCTTTCGACAAACGGGGGTGGGGCGGGCAAGCCGGTGGCAGCCTCCCCATGCCTTGCCCGAGTCCAAGCTGATCGTCCCGCAAAACTACGCCGAGCTGCGGCGGGCGGTTGTGAACAACTTTTCCGGGCTTTTTTTGATTTAACACTTGATAGGGGGTGAAGCCGCCTGCTTTCCTGACCATCCCATTCGTCACTTACAGCCCCACCAGCCAAACTGTTGAGGCACCTGAGACGCCACGTTTTCGGGCGGTTTCCCTCCGAAATTCGTGTTTCCACACTAACCGCGAAATAGTGCTTGCCGGAGGCGTTGTCTCCGGTAGGTTCCGCGCCTTTTCCACATTTAACAGCCTTCCATCCAACTTCATGCCAACCATCAACCAACTCGTGAGAAAGGGACGTCGCAAAATCGTCGCGAAGTCCAAGGCTCCGGCGTTGCAGGGTAATCCCTTCCGTCGCGGCGTCTGTGTGCAGGTCATGACCCGCACGCCGAAGAAGCCGAACTCGGCCATCCGCAAGGTGGCCAAGGTCCGCCTCACGAATGGCATGGAAGTCATCTCCTACATCCCCGACGAGGGCCACAACCTCCAGGAGCACTCGATCGTGCTCGTGCGCGGTGGCCGCGTGAAGGATCTCCCCGGTGTGCGTTACCACATCGTGCGCGGCACGCTCGACGCCACCGGCGTGGAAAAGCGCCGTCGCTCCCGTTCCAAATACGGCGTCAAGCGCCCGAAAGCCGCCAAGGCCTAACCCCTGTTCTTTTTAAGTTCCCATGTCACGCCGTCGCCGAGCCACTCACCGTCCCACCGTCCCGGATATCCGCTATAACAGCGCGCTGGTGACGCACCTCATCAATGTCATCATGAAGAGCGGCAAGCGCACGCTCGCCGAGCGCATCGTTTACGGCGCCTTCGAGAAAGTGAGCGAGAAGCTCCAGAAGGGCGACCCGGTCGACCTCCTCATGGGCGCGATGGAAAACGCCCGCCCGAAGCTGGAGGTCAAGAGCCGCCGCGTCGGTGGCGCCACCTACCAGGTGCCGGTCGAAATTTCATTTGAGCGCCAGGAATCCCTGGCCCTGCGCTGGATGGTCTCCGCCGCCACCGGCCGCAAGGGCACGCCGATGCGCGAGGCCATCGCCGCCGAGATCGTCGACGCCTACAACAATACGGGCTCGGTCGTGAAGAAGAAGGAAGAGATGCACAAGATGGCCCAGGCGAACCGCGCCTTCGCCCATCTTCGCTGGTAAGGAATCCCGAGCATGTCCGTCGCAGTTTCACCGCATATCACCGTCGTTACCGACAAGGCGAAGATCTCGTCCGTCAACGCCAAGGACCGCCCGTTTCCCCTGGAGTGGACGCGCAACATCGGCATCGCCGCGCACATCGATGCCGGCAAGACCACGACGACCGAGCGCATCCTTTTCTACTCCGGCGCCGTCCACAAGATGGGCGAGGTCCACGAGGGCACCACGGTGACCGACTGGATGGAGCAGGAGCGCGAGCGCGGCATCACGATCACCGCCGCCGCCATTTCCTGCGCCTGGAATGCTTCCTGGGGTCCCTGGAAGGGCATCAAGCAGCGCATCAACATCATCGACACCCCCGGCCATGTGGACTTCACGGCCGAGGTCGAACGCTCGCTCCGCGTGCTCGACGGCGCCATCGCCGTGTTCGACGCGGTGGCCGGAGTGCAACCGCAGTCCGAGACCGTCTGGCGTCAGGCCAACAAATACAAGGTGCCGCGCATCGCCTTCATCAACAAGATGGACCGGGTCGGGGCGAATTTTTTCCGTTGCATCGAGGACATCCGCACGAAGCTCAAGGCGAACGCCCACGCCCTCTACCTGCCGATTGGCGCGGAGGAAAATTTCACCGGCCTGATCGACCTCGTGCAAAAATCCGCTCGGCATGAAGCCGGTCACGATGGAAGTGCCCGAGGCCATGAAGGCGCAGACCAAGGAATATCGCGACAAGCTCATCGAGGCCGTGTCCGACTTTGACGATGTCATCGCGGAAAAATACCTCAACGGCGAGGAGATCTCGGTCAACGAGCTGCTGCTCGGCGTCCGCAAGGCCACCATTTCGCTGCAGTTCACCGGTGTGTTCCCCGGCTCCGCCTTCAAGAAGAAGGGCGTGCAGCGTCTGCTGGATTGCGTCGTCAACTATCTCCCGAGCCCGATCGATGTTCCGCCCATGCAGGGTCAGGACACGGATGGCCAGATGGTCGAGGCCGTGGTCAACGACGGCGCCAAGCTGGCCGGTCTCGCTTTCAAGCTCTGGAACGACCCCTTCGTCGGCCGCCTTGTGTTTTTCCGCGTCTACACCGGCACGCTCAAGCGGGGCATGTCACTCTACAATCCCCGCACCCGCCGCACCGAGCGCGTCTCCCGCCTCGTGCTCATGCGCGCCATCGAGCGCGAGGAAATCGATGTCGCTTACGCCGGCGACATCTGCGCCGTGGTCGGCGTCAAGGATGTCATCACCGGCGACACCCTGTGCGACGAGGATTTCGACATCCGGCTCGAGCCGCCGTCCTTCCCCGAGCCCGTCATCTCGATGTCCATCGAGCCCAATTCGAAGGCCGACCAGGAAAAGCTGGGCATCGCGCTCCAGCGCCTCGTCGCCGAGGACCCGACCCTGCGCGTCAAGACCGACCAGGACACCGGCCAGACCATCCTCGCCGGCATGGGCGAACTGCACCTTGAGATCATCGTCGACCGCATGAAACGCGAGTTCAAGGTCGAGGCCACTTCCGGCAAACCCCAGATCGCCTACCGCGAGACCATCTCCAAGGCGTCCGAAGGCGAGGGCAAGTTCATCCGCCAGTCGGGCGGCAAGGGCCAATACGGCCACGTGGTCATCACGCTTGAGCCCAATGTGAAGGGGAAGGGCGTCGAGGTCATCAACGAGACCGTGGGCGGCTCCATCCCGAAGGAATTCATCAAACCCACCACCGACGGCCTGCTCGAGGGCGCCAACAACGGCGTCGTCGCGGGCTTCCCGGTCGTGGATGTCATCATGCGCATCACGGACGGTTCGTTCCACGAGGTGGACTCGTCCGAGCTTGCCTTCAAGATGGCCGGCATCTTCGCGTTCAAGGACGCGATGAAGAAGGCCGGTCCGATCCTGCTCGAGCCCATCATGGGCGTCGAGGTCACCACGCCCGAGGAATACCAGGGCGATCTGCTCGGCGACATCAACCGCCGCCGCGGCCAGATCCAGGGCATGGAAAACAAGTCCGGGGCCTGCATCATCGCCGCGCATGTCCCGCTGGAGCTGCTGTTCGGTTACGTCACCGATATTCGGTCCCTCTCCAAGGGCCGGGCCAGCGCGTCCGTCACGCCGTCGCATTTCGCCCAGGTTCCCAACTCCCAGCTCGCCAAAATCGTCGAGACCAACGCCAAGGGTCCGGCTCGCACCTAAACTCTCAACCCTCGTTCTTTATCCCGCCATGAAAGGCCAACGCATTCGCATCAAACTCCAGGGCTACGACTATCGCGTCATCGACCAGTCGGCCGTGGAAATCGTGGAAACCGCCAAGCGCTCCGGCGCGCGCGTCTCGGGCCCCATCCCGCTGCCCACCCACATCGTGAAGCTTTCGGTCAACCGCTCCCCGCACGTCGACAAGAAGTCCATGGAGCAGTTCGAATCCCGCACCCACAAGCGCCTCATCGACATCCTGGAGCCCACCGCCCAGACCGTCGACGAGCTCAAGAAACTCAACCTTCCGTCCGGCGTCGATATCACCATCAACGTCTAAAATTTTTCACCCACCACCATCTTAGCCAAGCCAGCCGGCCCACGCCGGCCCTTGCTAAAGTAGGTCTAAACAAACGGCGCTCACCCGCCACCTACCACTTAGCCCATGATCGCCACCCTATTAGGAAAAAAAATCGGCATGACCCAGGTCTACGACGCGCAAAACGTCCTGGTCCCGGTCACCGTAGTGGAAGCCGGCCCGTGCCCGGTCGTCCAAGTGAAGACCGTTGAGACTGACGGTTATAATGCCGTGCAGCTCGGTTTCGGCGCCCAGAAGGCGAAGAACGCCTCCAAGGCCGAGAGCAGCCACGCCAAGAAGGCCGGCCTCGCTTCCACGCCCCGCGTTTTGAACGAGGTCCGCCTCGCCGAAGCCCCCTCCGTCAAGCTCGGCGATGTCATCACCGTCGCGATCTTCAGCGAGGGCCAGGTCATCGACGTGCTGGGTATCAGCAAGGGCAAGGGTTTCCAAGGCGTCGTGAAGCGCTTTCGGGTCGCCGGCGGCCCCGCCGCCCACGGCTCGATGTTCCATCGCCGCATCGGTTCGATCGGCATGCGCCAGACCCCCGGCCGCTCCTGGAAAAACCAGCGCATGCCCGGCCACATGGGCAGTGATTGCCGCACCGTGCAGAATCTGCGCGTCGTGAAGATCATCGCCGACAAGAACCTCATCCTCGTCAAGGGCTCCATCCCCGGCGCCAACGGCGACGATGTCATCATCCGCTCCGGCAAGAAGGCCAAGCCGGCCAAAGCCTGAGCCCCGGAGAACGCCATCCCATGAAATTCAAAATCTTCACTCCCGACGCCATGAAGAGTTCCGAGCAGGAATTCAAACTCCCGACCTTTGAGGGCAACCGTGGCCTTCAGGCGGTCAAGGAAGTCGTCGTCGCCCACCGCGCCAACGCCCGCCAGGGCACGCGTTCCACCAAGACCCGCGGCGAAGTCCGCGGCGGCGGCAAGAAGCCGTGGGCCCAGAAGGGCACCGGCCGCGCCCGGGCCGGCTCCATCCGCTCGCCCTTGTGGTCCGGCGGTGGCGTCGTGTTCGGCCCGAAGCCCCGCGACTTCTCCAAGAAGATCAACGGCAAGGTCAAGGCCCTCGCCTTCAGCCGCGCCCTGTTCGACCGCGCGACGGCCGGTGATGTCAGCGTCATCGAGAATTTCGCCTCGAAACAAACCAAGACGAAACTGATGAGCCAGATCATCGGTCGCATCGCCCCCAAGGGCAAGGTGCTCATCGTCGACGCCCCGTTCACCCCCGAGGCCCAGCGCGCAGCGCGCAACCTCGAGCGCGTCACCCTGCAGGACGCCTCGAAGCTCAACACCCTCGATCTCGTCACCTACAGCTGGATCGTTGTTTCCACCAAGGCCCTCGAGCAGATCATCACCCGCGCCAACGGAGGTAAGTCATGATTAACGCCGAACAGATTCTCAAGACCATGCGCCTGACGGAGAAGTCCAACAAGCTCTCCTCGAACTACGGCCAATACACCTTCGAGGTGTATCCCTCCGCCACCAAGCACACGGTGCGCGCGGCCGTCGAGCAGACCTTCAAGGTCACCGTCACCCGCGTGAACATCCAGAACCGCAAGGGCAAGCCGAAGCGTTCGCGCCAGGGCCGCCCGATCACCATGTCCGACAGCAAGCGCGCCATCGTCACCCTGAAGACGGGCGACAAGATTGAGCTAACCTGAGCCCGGAGACCACCACCATGGCCCTTAAAACCTTCCGCCCCCTTACCGCGTCCCTCCGTTTCACCACGCTGAACCGCCCGGATGACATCACCGACAAGCGCCCGGAGCGTTCGCTCGTCGAGTCGAAGCCCAAGACCGGCGGCCGCAACACCTACGGTCGCATCACTTCCCGCCGTCGCGGCGGCGGTCATAAGAAGCTTTACCGCATCATCGACTTCAAGCGCAGGCGATCGAATACGATCCCAACCGCACCGCGCTCCTCGCGCTCCTCGCCTATGCCGACGGCACGAAGACCTACGTTCTCGCGCCCCAGGGCCTCAAGGTCGGCGACACCATCTACAACGCGCTGAAGACGGACACCAACGACTTCCGCCCGGGCAACTCCTTCCTGCTCTCCGCCATCCCGCCCGCCACCAAGCTGCACGCGGTCGAGATGATTCCGGGCAAGGGCGCCCAGCTCGCCCGCGCGGCCGGCACCTCGGTCGAGCTTGTCGCCATTGAGAACGGCTACGCGCAGATCCGCCTGGCCTCGGGCGAGACCCGCCTGGTCCACGCCAACTGCCGCGCCACCATCGGCGAGGTTTCCAACGCCGACCACAGCAAGCGCTCGCTCGGCAAGGCCGGCCGCAACCGCTGGCTCGGCCGCCGCCCGCGCGTGCGCGGTGTCGCCATGAACCCGGTCGACCACCCCAACGGGGGCGGGCAGGGCAAGTCCAAGGGTGGTGGTGGCCGCCAGCACCTCGTCTCCCCGTGGGGCCAGCTCGCGAAGGGCTTTCCGACGCGCCGCCGCTCCAAGCAGTCCAGCTCCTTCATCCTGATGCGCGCCAACGGCCGCCCGCCGCGCAACAAGAAATAATCCCAACGACTCCGCACCATGGCACGTTCCATCAAGAAAGGTTTCTTTGTCGACTACCACCTCCTGGAAAAAATCCAGAAGGCGGCCAAGGCCGGGGGCGTCCGCAAGCCCATCCAGACCTGGTCCCGTCGCTCCACCGTCACGCCCGAGTTCGTCGGCCACACCATCAGTGTCCACAACGGCAAGGCGCACATCGCCGTCTACATCACGGAGAACATGGTCGGGCACAAGCTCGGCGAATTCGCCCCGACCCGCACCTTCAAGGCGCACGGCGGCATGACCCGCAAGGAAATCTGAGGCCGCGGCCCAACCGGAACACACCCATGGAAATTCAAGCTCTCACCCGCAACGCGCGCATGTCGCCCAAGAAGGTCCGCGAAGTCGCGCGCCTCATCCAGGGCCGCCCCGTCAACGAGGCGATCGACTTCCTCACGCTCATCCCGCGCAAGTCCTCCCGCCTGCTCGTCAAGACGCTCCGGAGCGCCGTGGCGAACGCCGAAAACAACAACAGCCTCTCCGCCGACCAGCTCACCGTGCATCGCGCCCTCATCGAGAACGGCCCCGTGCTCAAGCGCTTCAAGGCCGGCGCCAAGGGTTCGGCCAAGCCGCGCGTCAAGCGCATGTCGCACCTCCGCATCATCCTCTCCGACGGCAAAACCAACTAATTTTTCCCATGGGACAAAAGACCAACCCTACAGGCTTCCGCCTCGCCGTCCGCCGCAACTGGCAGTCGCGCTGGTTCGCGCGCAAGAAGGATTTCGCCAAGCTCCTCCACGAGGACCAGGTCATCCGCTCCACGCTGATGGAGAAGCTCAAGCAGGCCTCGGTGCCGCGCATCTTCATCGAGCGCGCCGGCAACCGCGTCCGCGTGAAGATCTTCACCGCCCGCCCCGGCATCGTCATCGGCAAGAAGGGCCAGGAGGTCGAGAACATGAAGGTCCAGCTCGGCAAACTCACCGGCAAGGAGGTCCTCCTCGACATCCAGGAAGTGAAGAAGCCCGAGATCGAGGCCCAGCTCGTGGCGGAAAACGTCGCGCTCCAGCTCGAGCGCCGCATCGCCTTCCGCCGCGCCATCAAGAAATCCATCCAGATCGCCATGTCCCTCGGCATCGACGGCATTAAGATCCAGTGCTCGGGCCGCCTCGGCGGCGCCGACATCGCCCGCCGCGAATGGCAGCGCCAGGGCCGCATCCCGCTCCACACCCTCCGCGAAAACATCGATTACGGCTTCGCCGAGGCCCTCACGGTCTGGGGCAAGATCGGGGTCAAATGCTGGATCTGCAAAAAAGACGAAGCCAACTAACCAACCCGGCTCACCGCTTGGAACTTTAAGCTAACCGCTCCCGCTCCCATGCCTGCTCTATCTCCCGCCCGCACCAAATACCGCAAGTCGATGAAAGGCTCCCGCGCTGGCAATGCCAAGCGCGGCAACACGCTCGCCTTCGGCGAATTCGGCCTGCAGTCCCTCTCCCGCGGCCCCATGACCGGCCAGCAGATCGAGGCGGCCCGCGTCACCATCGCCCGCCACCTCAAGCGCAAAGGAAAGCTCTGGATCCGCATCTTCCCGCACAAGCCCGTCACCAAGAAACCCGCCGAGGTCCGCATGGGCCAGGGCAAGGGTCCGGTCGAGTTCTACGTCGCCGTCATCAAGCCCGGCGCCGTGCTCTTCGAGCTCGCCGGCGTGCCCCACACCATCGCCAAGGAGGCCTTCCGCCTCGCCGACGCCAAACTGCCCTTCCGCTGCCGCTTCATCGTCCGCGAAGGCACCGCCGTCTGATAACCAGGATAACGCCGCCATGACTTCCAAAGAAATCCGCGACCTCGCGCCCAGCGAGCTCACCCTCAAGCTCCGCGAGACCCGCGAGCAGCTCCTCCAGCTCCGCCTGCGCAAAAACGCCGGCCAGGTCGAGAAACCGCACCTCCTGCGCTCCTACCGCAAGGACATCGCCCGCCTCCTGACCGCGCTCGCGTCCAAGAAAACCGCCAAGGCCAAGGCCGCCTGAGCCAACCGTTACCCTCCATGTCCACTCACGAACGCCACAACCGCCGCAAGACCCTCATCGGTTTCGTCAGCTCCAAGATGGGCGACAAGTCCGTCAAGGTCACCGTCCCCTACAAGACGCCGCACCCGCTTTACCACAAGGTCATCAACCGCAAGACCGTCCTCCACGTCCACGACGAGAAGAACGAGTCCAAGGTCGGCGACAAGATCGAGGTCATGGAGACCCGCCCGATCAGCCGCCTCAAACGCTGGCGCATCATCCGCGTGGTCGAGGCCTCCGTGGGCCTGGACCTCGTCGCGGTGACCGAGAAGGACGTCGCCGAAGCCGTGCCGACCAAGACCACCAAGGCCAACGTGGCCGCCAAGGCCTAACCCTCCGCCGGAGACACCACCATGATCCAGATGCGTTCCATCCTCGATATTGCCGACAACACCGGCGCGCGCCGCGCGTCGATGATCGGCAAGATCGGGCATCCCTCCCGCTACGCCCACGTCGGTGACATCATCACCATCAACATCAAGGAGAGCAGCACCGACGCCACCGTGAAGAAGGGCGAGGTCCACAAGGCCGTCATCGTCCGCACCCGGGCGCCGCTGCGTCGCGCCGACGGCAGCTATCTGCGTTTCGACTCCAACGCCGTCGTCATCATTGGCGACGACGGCAATCCGAAGGGCACCCGCATCTTCGGCCCCGTCGCCCGCGAGCTCCGCGCCAAAAACTACGCCAAGATCATCTCCCTCGCCCCGGAGGTCCTCTAACATGTCCCAGAAATTCCACATCAAGAAGAACGACCTGGTCGTCGTCATCGCCGGCGCCCACAAGGGCAAGTCCGGCAAGATCCTTGAGATCCGCTCGGCCAAGAACCGCGCCGTCGTCGAAGGCGTGGCCATGATCAAGCGCCACCTCAAGAAGTCCCAGGAAAACCCGCAGGGCAAGATCGCCGAGCGCGAGGGCACGATCCACGTGTCGAACCTCATGCTCCAAACGCGCTACGACGCTTCGAAGCGCAAGAAGTCCGCCGCACCGGCGGCCAAGGCCTGAGCGGCGAGGGGACCGCACCTTAAATAAACCATCAGCATCCGGGTCGGAAATCCGGCCGCCACCATGAGCAAACAACCCACTCCTCTCCAGAAATTCTACGCCGAGACCGTCGCCCCGGCCTTGATGGCCTCCCGCGGCTACAAGAACAAGCATCAGGTCCCCAAGCTTGAGAAAATCGTCCTCAACACCGGGATCAGTTCCGACGCCGACAAGAACCAGATTGCCGACACCGCGCGCGACATGGCCCTCATCGCCGGCCAGAAGCCCGTGCTGAACCGCTCGAAGAAGGCCATCGCCAACTTCAAGCTGAAGCCCAACCAGGTCACCGGCTGCCACGTCACCCTGCGCCTGCTCGCCGTGGCGCTGCCCACCATCCGCGACTTCCGCGGCGTGCCCAACAAGCTCGACGGCCAGGGCAACTACACCATTGGCATCACCGACTTCACCATTTTCCCCGAGATCGTCGTCGAGAACAACAAGCGCTCCATGGGCCTCGACATCACCCTCGTGACCTCCGCCGAGACCGACGACGAGGGCCGCGAGCTCCTCAAGGCCCTCGGCATGCCCTTCCGCCGCATCGAGCCCCCCGCCCCCGCCAAGCCGTCTTCCGCCGCCTAAACCCCTCCGACCATGCCGAAAACTTCCGCCATCGAACGCAACAAGAAGCGCATCCGCCTCGTCGAGAAGCACGCCGTCAAGCGCGCCGAGCTGAAGGCCATCCTGGCCAACGCCGCGACCACCGACGAAGAGTTCTTCGCCGCCCAGAAGAAGCTGGCGAAACTCCCGCGCAATTCCGCCAAGGTCCGCATCCGCAACCGCTGCTCCCTCAGTGGCCGGCCCCGCGGCTTCCACCGGCGCTTCGGCGTCTCCCGCATCACTCTCCGCGAGCTCGCGCTCGCCGGCAAGATCCCGGGCGTCACCAAGTCCTCCTGGTAAACCACTTTCCCGCCGGAAGTCGGATATGATCCGACGGGCAAACCACCCAACAACATCCAGCCATGACAGACCCGATCAGTGATTTCCTGACCCACCTCCGCAATGCGTCGAAGGCCGGTCTCGCGCAGTGCGTTTCCCCGCACTCCAAGCTCAAGGAGAGCCTCGCCGGCATCCTCAAGTCCGAAGGCTACGTTCGCGACGTGGCCACCGGCACCGATGAGCGCGGCCACAAGACCATCGTGGTCACCATGAAATATGTCGATAGCGCCCCTGTCATCACCGGCCTCAAGCGCACCTCCACCCCCGGCCGCCGCCTCTACGCCGGCTACACCGAGATTCCCCGCGTCCTCAACGGCCTCGGCATCGCCATCCTTTCCACCTCCAAGGGTCTCATGAAAGACCAGGACGCCCGCCGCCACAAACTCGGCGGCGAACTCGTCTGCACCGTCTGGTAAGGAGCACCACCACCATGAGCAGAATTGGCAAACAACCCGTCCCCATTCCCGACAAGGTCAAGGTCGACATCAAAGGCACCACCGTGTCCGTCGAAGGCCCCAAGGGCAAAGTCTCCAAGACTTTCGCGTCCGTCGTGAAAATCGAGCAGAAGGACAAGAACGTCCTCGTCTCCCCCACCGACGAAACCCGCTTCTCCCGCGCCATGTATGGCACGGCCCGCTCCGTCATCGCCGGCATGGTGAAAGGCGTGAGTGTCGGCTACCTCAAGGAGCTCGAGATCCAGGGCGTCGGTTTCAAGGCCGCGCTCAAGGGCAAGCAGCTCGATCTCGCCCTCGGCTACTCGCACGCGATCCTCCACGAGATCCCCGAGGGCATCAAGGTCACCGTCACCGACCAGACCAAGCTCAAGATCGAGGGCGCCGACAAGCAGCTCGTCGGTCAGGTCACCGCCGAGATCCGCGCCTATTACCCGCCGGAGCCTTACAAGGGCAAGGGCGTGCGCATCGTGGGCGAACACGCCGAGCGCGTCCGCCGCAAGGAAGGCAAGACCGTCGCCTAACCCGGAACCCAACCATGAAAACTGTTTACAAGGCCCAGCTCCTCCAGAAGCGCAAATGGCGCATTCGCAAGAAAGTGACCGGCACCGCCGTTCGCCCGCGTCTCAGCGTCAAGTTCTCCGGCAAGCACATCTATGCGCAGGCCGTCAACGACGACGCCGGCTCGACCCTCGTGTTCCTCTCGACCCTCGATCCCGAGGTGAAGAAGGGCGGCGCAAAGGGCAACCTGTCCGGCGCCAAGTCCCTGGCCGTCGCCTTTGCCGCCAAGGCCAGGGCCGCCGGCATCACCTCCGTGGTGTTCGACCGCAACGGCCGGCCCTACCACGGCCGCGTCAAAACCTTTGCCGAAGCCGCCCGCGAGGGTGGCCTGCAATTCTAATCCTCACCCATGGCTAACAATAATCGGTCTTTTTCCAACGGTCCCGGCAATGATTCCGGCGAGCCCGGCATGTTCGAGAAGGTGGTCTTCATCAACCGCTGCGCCAAGGTCGTGAAGGGCGGCCGCCGCTTCAGTTTCTCCGCGCTCTCCGTCGTCGGCGACGGCAAGGGCAATGTGGGCATCGGCTACGGCAAGGCCAATGAGGTCCCCGACGCCATCAAGAAGTCCACCGAGTCCGCCAAGAAGCGCATGGTCCATGTGAAGCTCAAGGGCAGCACCATTCCGCACGAGGTCCTCGGCGAATACGACGGCGGCAAGGTCTTCCTCCGCCCCGCGTCCACCGGCACCGGGCTCATCGCCGGCGGCGGCGTGCGCGCCGTCCTCGAGGCGGCCGGCGTCCACAACGTCCTCACCAAGTCGATGGGCTCCAAAAACCACATCGCCGTCGTTCATGCGACGCTCAACGGCCTCCGCCAGCTCCGCCTCGAGGCGGACTTCAAGGCCCTCCGCGCCTAGGCAACATTTATCAATCCGAGTCGCCCCGCGCATGTCGCAGGGCGGCGCCCAAATCAGGAATCCAGAAAATGCGTCTCCATAATCTCGTTAACGTCAAGGGTGCGGTGCACCGCAAGAAGCGCGTCGGTTGCGGCGAAGGCGGCGGCCATGGCAAAACCTCCGGCGCCGGCGGCAAGGGCCAGAAGGGCCGCTCCGGCGGTTCCATCCGCCCCGGTTTCGAAGGCGGCCAGATGCCCCTCTACCGCAAGCTCCCGCATCGCGGCTTCAACAACTACGAATTCCGCACGAGCTACGCCATCGTCAACGTCGGCGATCTCGCCACGCTCGACGCCAAGCTCACCGAGGTGAACGCCGAGGTGCTGGCCGCCGCCGGCCTCATCCGCCCGGGCGTCAAACAGCTCAAGATCCTCGGCGACGGCGAAATCAGCCGCGCGCTCAAGGTCACCGCCCAGAAGTTCACCGGCTCGGCCAAGGCCAAGCTCGAGAAAGCCGGCGGCGCGGCCATCACGGCCTGACGCCCAAATTTTGGATTTTCGATTGCGGATTTTGGATTAAGGACCCCCGCATCACCGTCGACCGGTCGAAAATCGAGAATCGAGAATCAAAAATCAAAAATAATCCCCTGTGTTTTCCGCCTTCGCCAACTCCATGAAGATCCCCGAGCTCCGCTCGCGGATCCTTTATACGCTCGGCCTGCTCTTTGTCGCCCGCGTCGGTGCGCACATCCCGCTGCCCGGCATCGACCCGAAGCCGTTGCTGGCGTTCTTCGAGGCCCAGACTGCCGGTGGCGGTGGCGGCCTCATGGGCCTCTACAACATGTTCACCGGGGGCGCGCTCCTCAAGGGCGCCGTCTGCGCCTTGGGCATCATGCCCTACATCAGCGCCTCCATCATCTTCCAGCTGATGACTGCGGTCGTGCCGACCCTCAGCCGCCTGCAACAGGAGGGTGATGTCGGCCGCCAGAAGCTCACCCAATACACCCGCTACCTCACGGTCATCATCTGCCTGATCCAGAGCGTGCTGCTCATCCTCTCCCTGGAGAATCCGGGCCGCATCTTCGCCGGCTATGACGTCAACACCTACGGCCAGATCGTGGTCATGAGCCACTGGACGTTCCTGATTTTCTCCACCATCTACATGACCGCGGGCACGATGCTGCTGATGTGGCTGGGCGAGCAGATCACCCAGCGCGGCATCGGCAATGGGGTCTCGCTGCTCATCACCATCGGCATTTTGGCCGACATCCCCGGGGCGGCGGTCGCCACCTACCAGCTCTTCTTCGCCCCCGTGGGCGTGGCCAAGCTCGGCCTGCCCCAGGGGGCCATGATGGTCGCGCTCTTTCTCATCGTCACGATGGGCATCATCGCCGTCACGCAGGGCCAGCGGAAAATCCCGGTGCAATACGCCAAGCGGGTCGTCGGCCAGAAGGTCTATGGCGGCCAGAGCTCGTTCCTGCCGCTCAAGGTCAATTACTCGGGCGTCATGCCGGTCATCTTCGCCAGCGCGATCCTGCTTTTCCCACAGCAGATTTTCTCGCAGGTCGGGGCGGCGTTCAACCTGCCGTTCCTCGTCGAGTTCGCCAACAATCTGCTGCAAGGCCACTGGATGTATTACACGCTCATGGCGGTGCTCATCCTGTTCTTCAGCTATTTCTGGGTGTCCGTCATGTTCAAGCCGATTCAGATTGCCGACGACCTGAAGAAATACGGCGGCTACATCCCGGGCGTCCGCCCGGGCGAACCGACGGCCGGATTTTTGGACTTCATCATGACGCGCCTGACGCTCGCCGGCGCCATCTTCCTGACCGTCATCGCCATTCTCCCCGACTTGCTGCTGTTCCAGCTGAAAGTCCCGCCGCGGATCGCGTATTTCTTCGGCGGCACCGGCATGTTGATCACGGTCGGCGTCATTCTCGACACGATGCGCCAGATCGAAACTTTCCTGCTGCAGCGCCATTACGACGGCTTCCTGAAGAAGGGCCGCATCCGTGGTCGCAGCACCTCCGCCAACGTCGCTTTGAGCGAAGCGGCCAGTGACAAAGCCGTCATGCAACTCACTGTTGTCATGGTGGTTATATTGCTTATCGGCATCACCGCCTGGGCCGTCCGGCACTTCGCTCTTTAACCCTTTACTTCGGTGCAAGGGACTGAACACTCCAGCCCCTTTTCGACTTTCGCCCCGGCGAAAGCCAAGTTCCTTCTCCTTGGTCCATCCGGCCCGCACTTCGCGGGTCTGGTTCTCCAAGGCCGTTCTTTGAATCTTGAGCACGTCTCTCCTGCGTCCCTTGTGCAACAGGAGATTTCGCGACGCACCCGTTCCGCTTTGCCGCGGGACCTAAACCAGCTCCACCTTGCGCTCCTGCGCAAATGGTTCTGGGCGCGCAAACCCGATGCGGGATTCCTTCTCGAAGGCTTCCCGGCTACGCTGCTCCAAGCGTTGGTGTTCGACGAGTGGCTCGAAGCCCGCGGTGAAACCCTCACCGCTGTTTTCTCCGCTCCCCTGTCATCCGACTTGTCCTCCGTAGCTTCAGCGAAGGCGGAAGCCTTGGCGAAGGATGATGTCGTCACCCACTACCGCACTCAAGGGCTCCTGCCTGGAGCCTTTTCCGCCGCCGCCTGATGATCCCGATTAAAAATCCGGAAGCGATCAGACGGATGCGTGAAGCCTGCGCCGTCGCCGCGACTGTTCTCGCGCGGATGAAGGAGCAGGTCCGTCCCGGTATCACGACCTACGACTTGGATCAAATCGGCCGCGATCTCATCGCCTCGCTTGGCGCCCGCAGCGCCTGCCACGGCTACCAGTTGCACTCGCGCCGCTACCCGGCCCACACCTGCCTCTCCGTCAACGAAGAGGTCGTCCACGGCATCGGCTCCCTCAAACGCATCCTGCGCGACGGCGACATCATCTCGCTCGACGTGGTCGTGGAATACAATGGCTTCATCGGTGACAATGCCCTCACGGTTCCGGTCGGCGCCATCGCTCCCCGCACCGCCGAGCTGCTGAAAGTCACCGAGGAAGCGCTCCACGTCGGCATCAAGCAGGCCGTCATCGGTAATCGCATCGGCGACATCTCGCACGCCGTGCAGACCTTCGTCGAGGCCCGGGGCTTCAGCATCGTCCGCGAAATGGTCGGCCACGGGGTCGGCCGCACGATGCACGAGGAGCCGCAGATCCCGAACTTCGGCCGCCGCAACACCGGGGAGAAGATCAGGCCGGACATGACGCTCGCCATCGAGCCCATGGTCAACCTGGGCGGTTACGCGGTCCGCACGCTCAGCGACGGATGGACGGTCGTCACCACCGACGGCTCGCCCTCCGCCCACTTCGAACACACCGTGCTCACCACCGATTCCGGCCCCGAGATCCTCACGATCCCGCGCGCCTCCTGAAATTTCCCTCTCCCGCCACTTTCAATCTTAAACCTTACCACTTAAACCTCCACTCCCATGCCTCGTCTCCTCGGCGTTGAACTTCCCGCCAAAAAGAAGATCGGATACTCCCTCCGGTATATCTACGGTATTGGCCCGACCCGGGCCGATCTCATCATCGCCGCCGCCGGCCTTGATGCCAACATGCGCGCCTCGGATTTGTCCGAAGAGCAGCTGAACAAGATCCTCCACGTCATCACCGACCACAAGTGGGTGATCGAGGGCGATCTCCGCCGCGACATCGCCGGCAACCTCAAGCGCCTCCAGGCCATCAACTGCTATCGCGGCATCCGCCACCGCCGCGGCTTGCCCGTCCGCGGCCAGCGCACCAGCACCAACGCCCGCACCCGCAAGGGCCCGCGCAAGACCGTCGGCGTCAGCAAGGCCGCCGCGCCTGCCAAATCAGCTTAAACCACATCTCCATGTCCGAAGAGAAATCCGCTCCCAAGAAAGAAAAGGCCCCCAAGAAGGCCCCGCCCGCCGATCTGCCCGCCAAAGCTTTAGCGACGGCGGAAGCCTCGGCCAAGGCCGGCGCCGCCGACACTCCGGCCAAGGCCGGCAAAGCTAAGGCCGCGAAACCCGCCGCCGCAGGCGCGGCGGCTGCCGCTCCCGCCGCCCCGGTCGAGCTCGTCGGCGGCGTGCCCAAGGCCGTCACCGCCGAGGATCTCCTCAAGGAGGAGCTTCTGGCCGTCAAGGTCCGCAAGGCCAAGGGCTCGAAAAATATCGTCTCCGGCATCGCCAACATCGCCGCCACTTTCAACAACACCATTGTTTCGATCACGGACGCGAAGGGCAACGTCGTCTCCTGGTCCAGCGCCGGCAAGTGCAACTTCCGCGGCTCGCGCAAGTCCACCGCCTACGCCGCCCAGGTGGTGGCGCAGGACGCCGCCCGCAACGCCATGGCGCACGGTCTCAAGGAAGTGCAGATTCGCGTCAGCGGCCCCGGCCTCGGCCGCGACTCCGCCATCCGCGGCCTCCAGGCCATCGGCCTCGAGATCTCCTCCATCATCGACGTCACCCCGGTGCCGCACAACGGCTGCCGCCCGCGCAAGCGCCGTCGCGTCTAACTTCAACCCCCACTCTTTTCTCCCATGGCTCGCTACACAGGACCAACCACCCGCATCAGCCGCCGCTTTGGCCAATACATCATCGGCTCGGCGAAGGTGCTCGAGCGCCGCAACTTCCCGCCCGGCCAGCACGGCCCGAAGTCACGCCGCAAGCTCTCCGAATACGCCGTCGGCCTCGCCGAGAAGCAGAAGCTCCGCTTCATCTACGGCCTGCTTGAGCGCCAGTTCCGCCGCACCTTCGCCATCGCCAAACGCGAGCGCGGCGTCACCGGCGAGCGCTTCCTGCAGCTCCTCGAGACCCGTCTCGACAGCGTCGTTTACCTCCTCGGTTTCGCCAAGAGCCGCGCGGCCGCCCGCCAGCTCGTCAACCACGGCCACGTCCGGGTCAACGGCCGCAAGGTCGACATCGCGAGCTACAGCGTCGTCCAGGGCGACGAGGTTGAGATGAAGGCCGTCAACTCCTCCCGCCAGCTGGCCACCCGCGCCATCGAGGAAAACCGCGCCCGCGTCGTCCCCGGCTGGCTCACGCGCAACGACGAGGCCCTCAAGGGCACCGTCACCCGCCTGCCCACCCGCGACGAGATGGAGCCCTCCATCAACGAGCAGCTCATCGTCGAATATTACTCGCGGTTCTAAGCCCGCAGGGCTTACCTCGCCGTAGCTCTTCGAGCGAAGGCGGGTCGGTCCACTTTCACTCTCCCTCTCACTCCCAACTCCCGCCTCCCATGCCCAAGCGTCTCGGAAAATTCGAAATCCCCTCCAAACTCACCAAGGTCGAGGAGGGCGCCACGCCCACCTACGCCAAGTTCATCGCCGAGCCCTTCGAGGCCGGTTATGGCCACACCGTCGGCAACTCCCTCCGCCGCGTGCTCCTCAGCTCCATCGAGGGCAGCGCCATCAGCTCGATCAAGATCGAGGGCGTGAACCACGAGTTCCAGTCCATCGACGGCGTCGTCGAGGATGTCACCGACATCGTCCTCAACCTGAAGAAAATCCTCATCATCTAGGAAAAACGCGAGACGGTGAAGCTCCACCTCAAGGTCAACCGCGAGGGCGCTGTCACCGCCGCCGACATCCAGGCCGACGCCAACATCAAGATCGTCAACCCCGGCCAGATCATCTGCACGCTCGACCACAAGCGCACCTTCGAGGCCGACATCGAGATCAAGACCGGCCGCGGTTACTGCCCCGGTGAGAGCAACAAGAAGGAAGACCAGGCCATCGGCGTCATCGCCATCGACTCCCTGTTCTCCCCGGTCCGCCTCGTCCGCTACGCCGTCGAGAACACCCGCGTCGGCCAGATCACCGATTACGACAAGCTCGTGCTCGAGGTCTGGACGGACGGTCGCATCACCCCGGACGACGCCCTCAAGCAGTCCGCCTCCATCCTCAAGCACCATCTCGACGTGTTCGACCGCGTCTCGCCGGAAGCCTACGAGTTCGAGAGCGTGGCCGCCGAGGTCTCCGAGGAGCAGAACAAGCTCCGCAAGCTCCTCAACATGTCCGTCAACGAGATCGAGCTCTCCGTCCGCGCCGCCAACTGCCTGAACAACGCCAACATCACCACCGTCGGCGAACTCGCCATGAAGACCGAGCAGGAGATGCTCAAATACCGCAACTTCGGCAAGAAGTCCCTCAACGAGATCAAGGAAAAGCTCGAAGCCCTCGGCCTGTCCCTCGGCATGAAGTTCGACGAGCGCCTCCTCGACACCAAGAAGGAAGCCTAACACGAAGCAGCGAGCATCGAGTAGCGAGTAGTGAGCATGGCGCTCCGTTCGCTACTCTACCCGCTACCCGCTACTCACTACTCGCTACTATTACACCATGCGTCACAATAAACACCACGCCTCCCTCGGCGTCACCCGCGAGCACCGCCGGGCGATGCTCTCCAACATGGGCGCCTCGCTCATCCGCCACGGTCGCATCGAGACCACGCTGACGAAGGCCAAGGCCCTCCGTCCCTTCATCGAGAAGGTGATCACCAAGGCCAAGAACGCCGCCGCCGCGACCGAGAAGAAGGACGCCCTCCACCTCCGCCGCATGGCCCTCAAGGACATCCGCGACGAGGCGGCCGTCACCCTCCTCTTCAACGAGAAGGCGGCCCAGTTTGCCAAGCGCCCCGGCGGTTACACCCGCATCTACAAGCTCGGCCCGCAGCGCCTCGGCGACGCCGCCGAGATGGCGCTGATCGAGTTCGTCGGCGCCGACGACACGGGCTACACCAAGTCTCGCGGCAAAAAGAAGTCCGCCACGAAGTCCGGTGGCAAGAAAGGCAAGCCCGCCGCCGACCTGCCCTCCGACGTGTCCGCCGAAGCCTCGGCGAAGGCAGGGGCCCCCAAGACTTAAGGTGGAGCGCGCTGACCTCAGCGCGCTTTTCTCCCACTCTCAACGTTTTTATTTCCCCTTGGCGTCCGTCCGCCTTCGTGCGAGGTTTCCGGCGTGGTTACGCTCCCGGATTTCACCCTCGATGTGGTTCTCTACGGCCTGCTGGTGCTGGGCGTGTTCGGTTTCCTGTGGATCTACTGCGACCGGCGCGACCGCGCCCTCTACGACACCCAGCGGCGCAAGATCACCTTTCACTGCATCCGCTGCGATCACCTCTACACGGAGAAGGCCGGCACCGACACGGCCCCGTGCCCCAAGTGCGGGCATTCCAACACCCGCTTGAAGTTTTGAGCCAGCGTGGGTGGGCTGCAATTGGGATTGATTCGCCCGCGGCGAGTCTCCCATAACTTCGCATGGCACAGACCATCGCCGTCCTCGATTTCGGATCCCAGCTCACCCAGGTCATCGCCCGCCGCATCCGCGAGTGTCAGGTCTACTCGAAGATCTACCACTTCAGCACCCCGGCCGCCCGGCTCCGCGCCGACGGTGTCATCGGCCTCATCCTCTCCGGCGGCCCGCAGAGCGTTTACGCCCGGACCGCCCCGCACCCCGATCCGGCCATCTTCAAGCTTGGCGTGCCCGTGCTCGGCATCTGCTACGGCGTGCAGCTCATGGGGCATTTCCTCGGCGGCAAGATCGAGCACAGCCAGGCCCGCGAATACGGCCATGGCCATCTGACCATCAAAAAACCGGGCAAGCTCTTCAAGGGTCTGCCGCGCAGGCTGCGCATTTGGAATTCCCATGGCGACAAGCTCGCCAAGCTCCCGCCGGGCTTCATTGCCACCGGCACATCCGAAAACTCGCCCTATTCGGCGATTGCGGACGCGAAGCGCCGCTTCTACGGCATCCAGTTTCACCCGGAGGTCTTCCACACCGAACGCGGCGTGGACATGATCCGCAATTTCCTCGTCCGCGTCTGCGGCGCGAAACAGGATTGGACGACGAAGGATTTCATCGCCCATGCGGTGGCCGACATCCGCGCGAAAGTCGGCAAGTCGCGCGTGCTGCTGGGCCTGTCAGGCGGCGTCGATTCCTCAGTGGCGGCCGCCCTGCTGCACAAGGCCATCGGCCGGCAGCTCACCTGCGTGTTTGTGGACAACGGCCTCCTCCGCCAAGGCGAGCGCGCCTATGTCGAGGCGCTCTACCGGCGGAATTTCAAGATCGACCTGCGGGTCGTGGACGCGTCGCCGCTCTTCCTCAAGCGCCTCAAGGGTGTCGCCGAGCCGGAGCAGAAAAGGAAAATCATCGGCCGCACCTTCGTTGAGGTTTTTGAGAAGTCCCTCAAATCCATCGGCGGCGCCCAGTTCCTGGGGCAGGGGACGCTCTACCCCGACGTCATCGAGAGTGTCTCCATCGCCGGCAATCCCGCCTCGTTGATCAAGACCCACCACAACGTCGGCGGCCTGCCCGCGCGCATGAAGCTCAAGCTCATTGAGCCGCTGCGCGAGCTGTTCAAGGACGAGGTCCGCCGGGTCGGCGCCGCGCTCGGTTTGCCGAAGGAGGTCGTCTGGCGCCAGCCGTTCCCCGGTCCGGGTCTGGGTGTGCGCGTGATGGGCGACATCACCGCCGAAAAACTGGCCATCCTCCGCCACGCCGACGCCATCCTCCAGGACGAGATGATGCAGTCGGGCTATTACTGGAAAGTCTGGCAATCCTTCGCGGTCTTCCTGCCGGTCAAGACCGTCGGCGTTTTCGGCGACGAGCGCACCTACGACTACGTCATCGCCCTGCGCATTGTGGAGAGTATTGACGCCATGACCGCCGATTGGGCCAAGCTGCCCCACGATCTGCTCCGGAAAATATCCTCCCGCATCACCAACGAGGTCCGGGGAGTCAGCCGGGTGGTCATGGACATCAGTTCCAAGCCCCCCGCGACCATCGAATGGGAGTAGGGCAAATACTCGATGCTTTTAATCTTGGGCGCGCTAGCGCCGGTAGGGCGCACCGGCCCGGTGCGCCGCGGCGGAGCAGCCCGCACCGCCCTACCTCCAGGCTTCGGCAAATTGGTTTGGTAAATGGAGTAATTTCCCGTTGCGGACCGGGGCACTCCTGACTGATACTCCTGTCCCATCACCTCTATGCTACTCCGCCCACTTCTGGTTGCCGCTTTGCTCTCCGCCACCGGGTTCCCGGCCGCCGCCCAGACCGCCGAGCAATGGATCGCCCGGGCGCGGGCTCGGCTCGGTTCGGAGAGCGCCCTGCAGGGCCTAAGCAGCATCCGCTACACCGGCACCCTCGACGTCGATGGCGCCAACCAGCGGACCCTCGACATCATTTTCCAAAAGCCCCTGAAGCAACGCATCACGCTGACCAACGCCGAAATCGTCGATGTCATCGGGTTGGACGACTACGATGCCTGGCAGAAGCGCATGAATCCGAAGAACCCCGCCCAGTGGCAGCTCACCCTGATTGACCCGGCCCAGACCAAGCGGCTCCGCGCCCAGACCTGGGACAACCTCAATTTTTACAGCGGCATCGAGAAGCTGCGCGGCTCGGTCAAGCTGGACGGTGACGCCACGGTCGATGGGGTGCCCTGCGTGAAATTGGTTTTCACCTACCTGGAGAACATGGTCCTGACGCGCTATTTTGAGAAAACCTCCGCCCGGCTGGTCAAGACGGAGACGGAAAGCGGCACCGAGATCCGCGAGGAAGGGGAGATTTTCGCCAACGGCATCCGGTTTCCCCGCAAGGTCACCAACCGCGACAAGGACGGCCGCGCCACCACCATGGTCTTTGACCAGGTGATCCTGAACGAGACCCATGCCGCCAGCGAGTTTGCCGTGCCGGCCTTGCGGGAGAACTGAGCGGGCAGGGCGCGGCCAGCGTTAATATGGTTGAGGTGGAGCGCGGCCTCCGGACGCGCTTTGAACCCGTCCAGAGCAGTTTAAGTTGAGTTGTAGCCGCTGGAAAAGGTGGAGCGTGCTGACCTCAGCGCGCTTGCCTTGGAACAACGCCCTGAGGGCAGGGCGTTCCACCCAAAATCTGGCTACACTATTATTTAAACTGCCCCAGCCTGTCCGCCAAAGCCTTGGCGAAGGCCTGTCGTCGGTGTGGAAACCGGCGACCACCTTTCGGTGGCTTGGTTGTGGGAGCGAGCTTGCTCGCGACTCAGGGCGCACACCGTCGCGAGCAAGCTCGCTCCCACTGCTTCAACTGCATCGTTCCGGCTGGAGAGGGGTGCCCGGCAGGGCGGGGTGTGTCTCGGGCTGGACGCGATTAAGTTGAGGTGGAGCGCGGCCTCTGGACGCGCTTTGAACCCGTCCAGAGGCCGGGTTCCACCATTCAGTGCGCCCTGCCTGTTGGGTTCCAGCCGCCCGGCATTTTTCTGCTACGGCTGTTGAGCTCTTCTACTGTCTGCCGGACCGCCCGGAAAACCGAGGCTTTGCTTTGCAACGGGCCTGATTTCTGTTCTGTTGCATTGCCATGCCGAAGAACGCCCTGCTGAAGATCGACGACAAGGAAATCGCCTGCCCCGTCATGACCGGTTCCGAGGGGGAGAAGGCCATCGACGCCCGCAACCTCCGCAAGGACTCCGGCTACATCTTTTACGACCAAGGCTACGGCAACACGGGCTCCTGCGAGAGCGCCATCACCTACCTCGACGGCGACAACGGCATTCTCCGCCACCGCGGCTACCCGATCGAGCAACTGGCCGCCCGGTCCGAGTTCGTCGAGACCGCCTACCTCGTCATCTATGGCGAGCTGCCCACCAAGACGCAGCGCAAGAAATTCGGCGACCTCCTCCGGCAGAACGCCCACATCGAGCCGCAGATGCAGCGCCTGTTCGAGGGCTATCCCAAGGACACGCCGCCGATGGCCATGCTGGCCTCGCTCGTCGCCTCGCTGGCCGGCTACTACCCGGACCTCGCCACCAACAATTTCGAGCACGACCTGAAGCAGTTCGACCTCAGCGCCGCCATGGCGATCTCGAAGATCCGCACGCTCGGCGCGATGATCTACCGCCACACCCGCGGCCTGCCCTTCATGCACCCGAAGGATCTGCCCTTCTGCGACAACTTCCTGCACCTCATGTTCTCGGAGCCGTATCATGATTATGCGGTCATTCCCGAGGTCACCCAGGCCCTGAACCTGATTCTCCTGATGCACGCCGACCACGAGCAGAACTGCAGCTCCGCGACCGTGCGCATGGTCGGCTCCAGCGGCGCCAACCTCTTCACCTCGCTCGCCGCCGGCATCGGCGCGCTGTCCGGCCCGCTCCACGGCGGCGCCAACATGGCCGTCATGCAGATGCTCCAGTCCATCCACGACGAGCACGACGATGGCTCCCGTTTCATCGCGGCGGCCAAGGGCGGCAGCAAGAGCAACCGCCTGATGGGCTTCGGCCACGCCGTTTACCGCAACTTCGACCCCCGCGCCAAGGTCATCGGCGAGGCCTGCGGTCTCGTCCTCAAGAAACTCGGCAAGTCCGACCCGCTCCTCGACATCGCCCACCACCTCGAGCAGGCCGCGCTCAAGGACGACTACTTCATCTCGCGCAAGCTCTACCCCAACGTGGATTTCTACTCCGGCATCATCTTCCGCGCGCTCGGCATCCCGACCAACCTGTTCACGGTCATGTTCGCCATCGGCCGCGCCCCCGGCTGGATCGCCAACTGGCGCGAGGTCGCGTCCAACCCCAAGGGCCGCATCTACCGCCCGCGCCAGATCTACACCGGCCCCGTCAAGCGCGACTACGTGCCGATGGACCAGCGCGGGTAGGCCGTCAGGTGGAACGCGCTGACCCCAGCGCGTTATCTATCCCGGCGCCTTGAAATCAGATTGTGCCACCGGCAGCCGGCGGCCCGGGCTTCTTCTCCGGCGGCTGGTGCAGGATTTCCTCCATCGTCAGGCCGCTGAGCCGTTCCAGGCCCTTCAGCAACCGCCACAACGCGACCATCATGATCACCATGCTCGGCAGCACGATGACCGGCCAGCTCCACAACGTCATCTGGCCGAGCTGCTCGTTGAACTCCGGCGTATCCGGCATCGCCGTGATCAGGTAGCGGGCCAGCCCGAAATTCAGCACGGCGCTGAGCGCGAACGAGCCCGCCAGCAGCCAACTCGAGTTGTTCAGGAGCCGCGTGAAGACGTCGCGCTGGCCGCGCCCGTCGAGCGCCGTCTCCACGCGCGGCACGTCGATCACCTGTTCATTGAAGAGCAGCGAGCGCACCAACGGCTTTTTCGTCCCTTGCGAGATGATCACCGTCAGGCCGATGAGGGTCGGCACCGTCGCCTCCTTCACGGCAAACCAGAAGGGCGCGAGTTTCAACAGGCCCAGCCCGCCCGTGGCCAGCGTGCTGGTGAAGCCCAGCGCCGAGAGGAAATTGAAGTTCCGCCGTTTGATGAGGTCGTAGAGGCCGTAGCCAAGCGGGAAGGCGAGGGCGACCAGCAGGCCGGCCTTGGGTCCCAGCCACTCGGCCTTGCTGAACTTGGCCAGGATGAGCGCCGGCACCACGACATTGCAGGCGAGATTCAGCAGGAGGTTTTCTTTCGGGGGCGGGGTGGGGGCGGACATCCCGCCAATGAATGGGGAACCCGGTAAAACTGGAAGGGAGAAATAGGGGAGTGGAATAATTTGTCATTCTGAGCGCAGCGAAGAATCCACGGCATCGAGCACTATATCCTGAGCGAAAGCATGGATGTCGAACCAGTCTGCTGACTAGACTTCACTTCGTTCAGAATGACAGGAAGTGAGGGTTAGCGGGTTTTGGAAACAGGCCTTGGGTAGACCATGCCATTACCGAGAGGTAGAAACCGGGAAAACGGGAAGAAACCGCCCGGGCACAGTATTTCCTGATTTCCAGCTTTCCACATTTCAGTATGTTCCAAGTCCCATGATCTTGCTCGGCGTCAATATCGACCATGCAGCCACGCTGCGGCAGGCCCGCTACCGGTCGGCCGGGGCCACCCATGGCGGCGCCATCGAGCCCGATCCCGTCGAGCTGGCCTTCCGGTGCGAGCAGGCCGGGGCTGACGGCATCACCGTCCATTTGCGGGAGGACCACCGCCACATCCAGGACGAGGATGTCCTGCGGCTCGGCTGGTCGAAAACCACCCGCCTCAACCTCGAGATGGCCTGCACGCCGGCGATGACCGGGTTTGCGCTCAAGCTGAAGCCGCACTCCGTCTGCCTCGTGCCCGAGAGCCGTGAGGAAATCACCACCGAGGGCGGGCTCGACGTGGTAAAGCACCGCGACAAAGTCGCGCGCGTGACCGACGCCATGAACGCTGCCGGCATCAAGACCAGCCTCTTCATCGACCCCGACGCCGAGCAGATCGACCTGGCCGTCAAGCTGAAGGCCCCTTGGGTCGAGCTGCACACCGGCGCCTACGCCAATGCCTATTATGGCGCGGGCCGCGCCGCCGAGTTCGCCCGGCTCGTCACCGGGGCCAAGCTCGCCCACGCCGCCGGGCTCGTCGTCAACGCGGGCCATGGCATCAATTACGTCAACATTGCCGAAGTCCGGACCATCCCACACCTGCATGAACTGAACATCGGCCACTGCATCATTAGCCGTGCCTTGTTCACCGGCATCGACGAGGCTGTGCGCACGATGAAAAAGCTCATGAACCCGTGAAATCCAGCCACCACGAAATACACCAAATACACGAAAATATGATTCCTTCACTTTCTTCTTTGGTGTGTTTCGTGTATTTCGTGGTTTCAAAATCATGAACATAGTTCTTCCCCCCGGCGGCGTCCTGATCGGCCTGGGCTGCGACATCATCGAGACCGAGCGCATCAAAAACGTGCTGGCCAAGCACGGTGATCGTTTCCTTAGGCGCATTTTTACCGAGGAAGAGCAGACCTACTGCAACAGCCTCAAGTATCCGCACAAGCATTACGCCGCGCGCTGGGCCGCCAAGGAAGCGGTGTCGAAATGTTTCACGACCGGCATTGGCGAGCACCTCGACTGGACCTCCATCTCCGTCTATCACGGTTCGCGCAAGGAACCGCTGGTGCGCCTCGACGCCAAGGCCACGGCGCTGCTGAAGGAAGTCGGCGCCACGAACGTCTGGCTGTCGCTGTCGCATATCGACACCCACGCGATGGCCGTCGCCGCGCTGGTGAAACACTGATGGTAATTATCAGGAATGTCGCGCAATGAGAAAACTGTAGCGG
>LNEH01000139.1 GCA_001464505.1 Verrucomicrobia bacterium Ga0077533 | reverse complement strand
ACCGCCGCTACAGGACTGGGTCCGTTTTTCGGCCGCTATAGGAGTTCTATGCATCCCGTTCCCTCCCATCCGGTTCTCACCTGCGCCGAGGCCAAGGCGTGGGAAAAGGCCTGGCTCACGGACGAGTCGCTGGAGTGGTCGGCCATGCAGGAAGCCGGGGCCAAGGTCGC
Source organism: Verrucomicrobia bacterium Ga0077533 (assembly GCA_001464505.1). Taxonomy (GTDB): domain Bacteria; phylum Verrucomicrobiota; class Verrucomicrobiia; order Opitutales; family Opitutaceae; genus Lacunisphaera. The sequence goes on along the minus strand of LNEH01000139.1, from coordinate 31,981 downwards.
GCTCGCGATCCTCGACGACTACAAGGAAATCGGCGGCCTGCCGGCGCGCGGCCGGATTCTCGTGCTGGCGGGCAAGGGCCACAACGGCGGCGACGCCTTGCTGACCGCGCGAACCATCATCAATGAGCGCTCCGACGCCAAGGCGGTCGTCGTGCTGGCCTTCGGCGCGGGTGAGCTGCGTCCTCTGGCGGGCCGGGCGCTCGACTGGCTGCGCGAACAGGCCCCGGGCCGCGTGCAGATCCTTCCGGCCGGGCAGGCGCTGGCGACCGGTCAGGAATACGCGCTGTGTCTCGACGGTATCTTTGGCTTTCAATTCCGCGCGCCGATGGATGCGGCAATCGCCGCGCTTATCGTGCAGGTGAACAAACACCCGTGCATCCGTTTCCGCGCGGCGGTGGACCTGCCCAGCGGAATGGGCGAGACGAGCGTGGCCACCTGCTTCCACGCCGATTTCACCTACGCGACGGGCAGCGTGAAATATCCCGCGCTGTTGCCGCGCCACGCCGCCGTGGTCGGCCGGCTGCGTTATGTGGACATCGGTCTGCTCCACGAGGACTCCGCGCCTGACGCGCCGGAACGCATTTTGCTCGAGCAGTTGCTGAAACCGCTGGCGGAGCTGCGTGTGACGCAGTCAGACAAGCGCACCTTCGGACACCTTCTCATAGTCGGCGGCTCGCACAGTTATCCTGGGGCGGTGGTGCTGGCCGCGCGGGCGGCGCTGCGCAGCGGGGCGGGGTTGGTCACGGCGTTTGTGCCGGAGAAATTCGCCCCGGAATACGCCGCGCGTCATCCGGAGGTGATGTGGGTGGGCTGCCCGGTGACGGCGACCGGCGGACTCGCCCCAAGCACGGCGGACCTGGTGCGGGCGCGGTCGGCGAAGGCCACCGCGCTGCTGATCGGCCCCGGCTTGGGCGCGGAGACCGCAACCGTGGCCTTGGCTGCGCAACTGGCAGGCGAGGCGACGGTCCCGTTGGTCCTCGATGCCGATGCGTTGCGGCCGGAGGTGGTGGCGCACGTGCGCGACAAGGTCTTCATTGGCACGCCCCACGCCGGGGAGTTTGAGCGGATCGCCCCGGCGCTGTTCACCGAAGGAAACTTCACCGCGCCGCAGGGCGTGCTGGTGCTGAAGGGACCCCTGACCCGCGTGACCGATGGAAAAACAATTTATCACAGCCCCTTTGGCGGTCCTGTGCTGGCGCGCGGTGGCAGCGGCGACATCCTCGCCGGGTTGATCGGCGGCCTGCTGGCCCAGAAGCCGGATGAGCCGATGCTGGCCGCCTGCCGGGGCGTGGTGTGGCACGGCCGCGCGGCCGATTTACTGGCTCGCGCCTATGGTCAGGTCACCGTAGAAATATCTGAAATTCTGGAACAACTCGGGCCCGCGCTCCAACCCACGCCATGGCAGACCCCCTGACCGAGCGGCAGGCGTTCATGATCCTGAACGATCTGCCCAACATCGGCCCCATCACGCTGCATCGTCTGCTGGAGGCCTTCGGCGGCGACCCGCGCGACATTCTCGCGGCGGACAAGCGCCGGCTTGAGGCGGTGCGCGGCGTCGGCCCCGAGACGAGCGCGGCCCTGGTCAACTGGCGCACCCATTTCGACCTCACCCGCGAGGAGGAACGGCTGGCGCAGGCGGGGGCGACCTTCATCACGGCGCGCGATCCGGGTTATCCGAAAATGCTGCGCGAAATCCACGACCCACCCATCGGGCTCTACCGCAAGGGCGATTATCTTTTCGAGCAACCATGCATCGCGGTCGTCGGCAGCCGACGCACGACGCTCTACGGACAGTCGGTGGCCAAAAAACTCGGCGCCGATCTCGCCCGGCTGGGTTTCTGCGTGGTGAGCGGGCTGGCCCGGGGCATCGACACCGCCGCGCACGAGGGGGCGCTGTCGGTGGGGGGCAGGACCGCCGCCGTGCTCGGCTGTGGCATCGACATCGTTTACCCGCCCGAGAACCTTGACCTCTACCGGCGCATTGTCGAAACCGGGGCGGTGCTCTCGGAATTTCCTTTCGGCCGGAAAGCCGACAAGCAGACCTTTCCCATGCGCAACCGTGTCGTCTCGGGCATTTGCGAGGCCGTGGTGATCGTCGAGAGCGACGTGCAGGGCGGGGCGATGATCACCGCGCGCTTCGCCGGCGAGCAGGGGCGGTTGATCTACGCCGTGCCGGGGCGCATCGACCAGCCGAGCAGCGCCGGCTGCCACCAGCTCATCCGCGATGGCGCCACGCTGTTCACCGGCGTGGATGACATTCTCAACGAGCTGAACTATCTCGACGGCCTGCGGCCGCAGGCCATCACGACCGAGGGCCAGCCGAAGCTGCTGGAGCAACTCATGCCGCAGCTCGACGAGACGGAACGGCGCGTCGTCGCGGCCTTTGCCGGCGGGGGCATCCTGGGCATTGACGCCCTGACCGCCGCCACCGGGCTGAGTTCGCCGGAAGTGTCGGCGGCACTCATGGGTTTGGAGCTGAAAAAGCTCGTGCAGAAGCGCGCGGATGGCACGTTTGAGGCCCGTTCATAACTCCAAGGCATTTTTAACGCGGAGAACACAGAGGTCGCGGAGATACTACGCTTGGATTTCTCTGCGGCCTCCGCGACCTCCGCGTTAAAAATGATCGGGGTTTGGTTTGGGGTGTTTCGACGTTGTCCGATCCTGCAACTTTCACCTTTCAACCCGTTCGCCCCAGCATAGCGTCCCCGTATCCCCCTATGAAATTGCCCCGTCTGATTGTTGCTCTGTTATCGCTGCTGGTCGCCACGACCGGCGCGGTGCGCGCGGCTGATGCCTCCGCCAAGCGCGCCATCACCCACGAGGATGTGTGGCTCATGAAACGTCTCGGCACGCCCGCGCCCAGCCCCGACGGCAAGTGGGTGGTGTTCGGCGTCACCGACCCGGCCTACGACCCCAAGGACGTGGCCACCGACCTCTGGCTCAAGTCGCTGACCGACGATTCGCCCGCGCGGCAGATCACTTTCAACAAGCCCGGTGAAAGCGGTGCCGCCTGGTCGCCCGACAGTCGCAAGCTGGCCTTCACCTCCAAACGCGAGGGCGACGAAGCCGCCCAGCTCTATATTCTCGACCTCTCCGGCGGCGAGGCCGAGCGCCTGACGTCGCTCACCCTCGGGGCCCGCCAGCCCAAGTGGAGCCCCGACGGCACGCAACTGCTCTTCGTGAGCGACGCCTATGCCGGCGCGCACGACGAGGCCGCGATCAAGAAAGCGGCCAAAGAACGCAAGGACCGCAAATACAGTGCCCGCTCCTATGAGTCCTTTCCCGCGCGTTTTTGGGACAAGTGGCTCGATGACCGTCGCGCCCACCTCTTCGTCATGGAGGCGAAGGCCGGAGCGACCTCGCGCAGCCTCTTCGCCGGCACGAATTTCGCCGACAACCCCCGTTTCGGAGCACAGCAGAGCGACGACGGCGGCGCGATCGAGGCTGAATGGGCGCCCGAAGGCGCCAGCGTGGTGTTCACGATGGCCGGCAATCGCGGTGAAGCCGCCTTCGCGCTCATCCACACACAAATCTTTGAGGTCGCCCTCGCCGGCGGTGAACCGAAGCAGCTTACCGACGAGATGGGCAACCACGGCCAGCTCTCGTTCTCGCCCGACGGCAAGCTCCTGCTCGCCACCTTCACCGCCAACAACGACGAGGTCTACAACAACGCCCGTCTCATCGCCTTCGACTGGCCCGCACGCGCCAACCGCCGCGTGCTGACCGCCGGGCTCGACCGCTCCGTCTCCCGTTACGCCACACCCCAAGGCTCGGACCGAATCTGGTTCACCTTCGAGCACGCGGGCCTCGAAAAGCTTTACTCCGTCGCCTGCGGCGGCGGAGCCGTGCGCGAGGAGGCTTCGCCCGCCACCGGCTGCATCGGTTCGCTCAGCGCCGGCGGCCGCGCCCTCGTCGGCACCTGGGATTCCGTGCTCGCGCCCGCCGAGGTCTGGCGCTTCGACGGCACGCCGCGCGTGCTCACGGCCTTCAACGCCGAACGCGGCGCCCAGCTCGACTCGCCCGCCGCCGAGCACTTCTGGTTCAAAAGCAGCCGGGGCCGCGACATTCACAACATCCTGATCAAGCCCGCTGGCTTCGATCCCGCGAAAAAATATCCGCTCATCACCATCATCCACGGCGGCTTCGCCAGCATGTGGCGCGACACCTTCGTTCTCCGCTGGAACTACCACCTGCTCGCCCGGCCGGGCTACATCATTCTGCTCACCAACTACACCGGCTCGACCGGCTTCGGCGAGGAGTTCTCCCGCCGCATCAAGCTCGATCCACTCAAGACCCCCGGCAACGAGCTCAACGAGGCCGTGGACGAGGCCGTGAAACGCTACGATTTCGTCGATGGTTCGCGCCTCGCCGCCGGTGGCGCCAGCTACGGCGGTCACCTCGCCAACTGGCTGCAGGCGACCACCACCCGCTACAAATGCATCATCTCGCACGCCGGCCTGATGGACCTCGCCTCGCAGTGGAGCACCAGCGACACGATGTTCGGCCGCGAGACCCAGAACGGCGGCCTGCCCTGGGCCGGCAGCAAAGTCTGGATGGAGCAGAGCCCGTTCTATCTCGCCGGCAACCACGCCAAGGGCACCGGCTTCAAGTCGCCCATCCTCATCACGGTCGGCGAACTCGATTTCCGTGTGCCGCTGAACCAGTCGCTCCAGAATTTCGCCGTGCAGCAACGCCTGCAGGTGCCGAGCAAGCTCGTCGTTTTCCCCGACGAGAACCACTGGGTGTTGAAGGGCGAAAACAGCCGCTACTTCTACAGCGAGGTCCACGCCTGGCTGGCGAAATACCTGAAGTGAGAAATGCAGGGCGGAGTCGTTGACCCCGCCTTGGTGCGTGGCGGGATCAGCGATCCCGCCCTACAAAACGAAAAGCCCGCGATTGGCGCGGGCTTTTCGGTCGGTCTATTGCTTGCCGGTGCGGATGCGCTCGGCCTCGGCCTTGGCGGCGGCTTCCCGGGCTTGGTATTCCTCCAACTGCCTGGCTTTCTTGAGGGCGGCGTCCTCCTCGGCGCGCAGACGGGCCACCTCGGCCTCCGCCGCCTCAGCCCGCTGCCGCGCGGCGAGCAGTTCCTTGTCCTCGACGGATTTGCCTTGTGCGATCATGCGCTGGCGCTGGGCGTCGGCCTCGGCCCGCGAACGAGCGGCGGCTTCTTCGGCAATCCGGCGCTGGGCCTGGATTTCCTGGACGCGGCGATCCTCGCGGTTGCCGGCGATGGCACCGACGATGGCCCCGGTGGCGGCGCCGGCGGCAATGCCTTTGTCGCGCTCGCCGGACTGATGGCCGATGACGCCGCCGAGGATGGCTCCGGCCACGGCGCCACCCAAGGCGCCGCGTTCGGTGTTGGAATCATCCGTGACGCAACCGGAGGTAAAGAATGAGCTGAGGAGCAGCGTGGAGCCCACGCCCAGGGTGAGGAAGTTGCGGTAGTTATTCATGGTTAGGCAGGTCTTCCCGGTAGACTGGCCTGACTCCAAATTGTTCCCCGCCGTCTCAACCCGGCGGCCAGGCCAGGGGCCGCTGCCCCAGCAGATGCACGTGCAGGTGCGGCACGCTTTCGCCGCCGTCGCGACCGTTGTTGATCACGAGGCGGTAGCCGGACTCCGCCACACCCAGCTTTTTCGCCACGGCTGCTGCCGTCAGCAGCAGATGGCCGAGGAGGGCCTGGTCGGCCGGCGTGGCTTCGCCGACCCGGGCGATGTGCCTTTTCGGGATGATAAGCACATGCACCGGCGCCTGCGGGTTGACGTCGTGGATCGCGATGCAGTGCTCGTCGTCGTGGGCGAGTTTGGCCGGAATCTCGCGGTCGATGATCTTCTGGAAAATCGTCTTCATTGCAGACAGAGGTCACCACGAAATACACAAAACACACGAAAGTCTGTGAGTGGTCATCGGAGTTTCGTGTTTTTCGTGTATTTGGTGGTGGTCAAAGAAACAGCAGATTCAGGTTTGCGTTGCGCCGGGAACGGGCGGCGGCGAGATCGCGGATGAAGACAAGGGTGTCGTCGTATTCGCGGCGGCGGCGCTCGGTCCAGCGGCGGGTTGGCGGACAGTGGGCCGCGCGCAGATTGGTGACGAGCAGGGTGGACTCGGGGTAGGCGGCCAGTTGTTTCAGGCCCTGCATCACGCCGGCGCGGGTGAAGAGCGGCGTGGCGCCGGTGTCGTCCGCACTGGCATCCCAGTGGAAGAAACCATGCGCGGGTTGCGCGGCGCAAAGGCGTTCAAAAAGCCTGGCGGCGGCGGCGGCAAACGACGGGTCGCTTGGTTCGACAAGCTCACCACAGGCGGCGTGCGTTTCGGCCTCGGGAAGGCTGCTGCTGATGGCGTCGTCGATCTGTTGCGCCAGGTAGAGGTCGTGCCCGGTCAGCGGGGCGAACAGCGCGTTGAGGAAGTGGAGCCGGCGCAATTGGGAGGAGCGCGTCATTTCTTGGCCTTGAATGTATCGGACGCGCGGCGCGGTGCAAGGCTGCTGATTTCATCGACGAACTCGGAGACGTCGCGGAATTCCTTGTAGACGGAGGCGAAGCGGACGTAGGCGACTTGGTCCATCTTGCGGAGGCGCTGCATGACGTGTTCGCCGACGGCGCTGGTGGGCACCTGGCTCTCATAGAGGGCCTCGACGGCGTCGATCACATCCTCGATCAGCATCGTGATCTGTTCGTTGTCGATCGGGCGCTTGTGGCAGGCGGCGCGCACGGCGCGGAGAAGTTTATCGCGGTCGAAGGGCTCCTGGCGACCGTCGCGTTTGACGATGACCATGCTGTCGCGGACCAGCGTCTCCGTGGTCGTGAAGCGGTGGCCGCACTCGAGGCATTCGCGCCGGCGGCGGGTGTTGTTGCCGTCGCGGGCGATGCGCGAGTCGATCACCTTGTCTTCAATGGAGGTGCACTTGGGGCAACGCATGGGAGGTTTTATTGGTCACCACTAAATACACGAAAAACACGAAATGAAGAAGTCACAGGTTTGGGTTTAGAGTATTTGGTGTGTTTCGTGGTGGCTAATTCAGGGCGAGGAAGTTTTGGAGGATCCTCATGCCGCCTTCGGTGGCAATGGATTCCGGATGAAACTGGACACCGAAAACGGGGAATTGTTTGTGCCGGAGGCCCATTATTTCGCCCTCGGCCGTCTCCGCCGTGATCTCCAGGCAGGCCGGCAGGCTGGAGCGTTCGACGAGCAGAGAGTGGTAGCGGGTGGCCGTGAAGGGTGAGGGGAGGCCGGCGAAAATGTCGGTGTCGCGGTGCCGGATGGGCGAGAGTTTGCCGTGCATCGGGCGGTCGGCGCGGATGATCTTGCCGCCGAAGTGCTGGCCGATGGACTGGTGGCCGAGGCAGACTCCGAGGATGGGTTTCCGGCCGGCAAAGGTCTTTATGATGTCGATACTTGCACCAGCATCGGTGGGGGAGCAGGGGCCGGGCGAAATGAGCACGCGGTCGGGATTCAGCTTCAAGGCGTCGGTCGCGGTGATCTCGTCATTGCGGAAGACGCGCATGGCCACGCCCAACTGGCCGAAGTATTGGACCAGGTTGAAGGTGAACGAATCGTAGTTGTCGATGACTAGCAGCACTTTTGACAAGCATAGCCGGCAATTGACAGGGGGTCAAGAGCGCGGACAGGGTGGTGGGGCGCTGTAGCGGCGGTCTGTGACCGCCGGACGGCGCTCATAGAGCGCCGCTACAGATGTCCAATTCCTTTCAACTTCTAAAAACCGACACCGCCACCGCCGCCCGGCGCGGACGGCTACAGACACTGCACGGCGCCATCGAGACCCCCATCTTCATGCCGGTCGGCACCCAGGGCACGGTCAAGGCGCTGACGCCCGCCCAGATCAAGGAGACCGGCGCCCAGATCATCCTCGGCAACACGTATCATCTCAACCTCCGGCCGGGCTCGGAGCTTATCCGCGACCTCGGCGGTCTGCACAAGTTCATGGGCTGGTCCGGCCCGATCCTGACCGACAGCGGCGGTTTCCAGGTCTTCAGCTTGGCGAAACTCCGCGACATTCGCGACGACGGCATTGCGTTCGCCTCGCACCTCGACGGGGCGAAGGTCTTCCTCGGCCCACGCGAGGTGATGACGATCCAGGCCAACCTCGGCCCGGACATTGCGATGGTGCTCGACGAGTGTCCGCCGTGGCCCTGCACGCGCGACGAGTGCCGCCGCGCGGTCGATCGCAGCTATCGCTGGGCGCAGCAATGCAAGCAGATCGCCACGGACAACGGGTTCCTCGGGAGTGGGCGCCACGTGTTCGCCATTGCGCAAGGCTCGACCTTCGACGATCTCCGGCGCGAAGCGGCCGAGTCTCTCGCCGTGCTGGATTTTCCCGGTTACGCCGTCGGTGGCGTCAGCGTGGGCGAGCCCGAGCCGGAGATGCTGAAGCAGGTGGCGGCGACCACGCCGTTTTTGCCCGCCGACAAGCCACGTTACACGATGGGTCTCGGCACGCCGCCGCAGATTCTGAAGATGATCTCCCTCGGGGTGGACATGTTCGACTGCGTGCATCCGACGCGGGTGGCGCGCAACGGTGCGGCCTTCACCCCCGACGGACTCATCAACCTCCGCAACGAGCGTTACCGCGCCGATCCCACTCCGCTCGTCGAGGGTTTGGACAACTACACCTGCCGGAATTTCTCCCGCGCCTATCTGCGGCACTTGGTCATGGCCAATGAGATTCTCGCGAGCACGCTGCTCACGCTGCACAATCTGCATTTCTACCTCGACCTGATGGCGCAGGCCCGGGCTCACATTGAGGCGGGCGACTACGGCCCGTGGCACCGGACGTGGATCGAGCGCTACGAGACGGGCGAACGGCAGGTTGGAACCGGCATCAGTAACCGATGACCTTGAGGCCGGGCACGCGGGCAAATGACTTGTCGCGAGTCACCAAGGGCCAGCCGAAGCGCAAGGCCGTCGCGGCGATCCAGAGATCGTTTTCACCCATCTCGAAATCCAACGAGGCTTGCAGGCGGCCGGCGGATATGGCGGTGGCCGTGCCGAGGGCAAGAGGCTGATAGCCCCGGAAGAACCTGAGGGTGTAGGCGGTGGGAGCTCCCACCGCGAATTCGCCCAGGGTGATGACACTGACCCGTTTTGTCTGGTGCCTATGCTTCTGCAGTAGCTCACGGCATGGTCCGGGGGACCGCGCTCTCATTTCCGCTGCCAGGTCGATAAAAAAAGTGGTGTCAAACAGCACGGCGGGGACGATTGGAACGCGGCGGATTCAACTGACGGTGACGCAGCAGCTCGATATCAACCTCCACCGGAGAGGCAAACATCTCCTCCAAGTAATCCGCCGGATCTTTTTCGTCGGCGAGCAATCGGCGCAAGGCGGCCGAGAGACTTTCCCTTGGCGCTTTCTTGCGGCAGAGCTGGCGGTAAACATCGGCGTCAAGCGAGACGGTCTTGCGGGTCATGCGTGCAAAATGCGTGCAGACGGGCGGGCTGTCAATTACGGAGGGGGAAACAGGAGCCGCGGCCTGCGGCTGGTGGGGGATGGGGTTTATCGCGCCGAGGCCGGGCCCGCAGGCCGAGAAGAGAGCGGGACCGATGAGGCGGTGAGTTCCAGCCGCAGCTCAGGGTATTTGGCAGGCGCCGGGGATGTCTTGGTCAAAGGTGGCCAGGCGGCAGCCGTGCGCGGCCGCCAGCGCGGCCAGATGCCCGTCACCCAAGCGGGCGGGAGTATCGGCCCAGAGGGGCAGGGCGGCGGCGCGCGAGCCATCAGCGATGGCCTCGATGCGGGCGGCCCCGGCCGCAACGCCGCGCAAGAGGCGCTGGCCGGTGGCGAGGTCGGGGATCAGGCGGGCATGCAGGCCGACGCGGAGAAACCCGATCTCGACCCACGGGGCGAGGAGCAGGGTGTCGGCCCGGGCGAGGCTGAGCACCCAGGCGCGGGCGCGGGCATGGTGGGTGTGCACCGCCACGAGGTGCGCCACGAGGACGTTGACATCGAGCAGGTATTTCACGGGAAATCGGCGAGAATGGCCTTCACCTGCTCCAGTGTGACCGGCGGCGTGCCGGGCGGGTGGCGGAGGATGAGTGCGCCGGTGGCCTTGTCGCGCACGAGGCGGGCCCGGGGCGCGCGGGCCGGGGCCGGCAGCACCGAACCACGGACGTAGGCGGAGACGTTTTTGCCCGAGGCGCGGGCGAGGCGGCGGACTTGGGCCATTTCAGCGGGCGAGACGCGCAGGGTGAGAGTGGGCATGTATTACAGTAATACAGCCCGCGCCCCGGAGTCAAGGGCCCTGCCGGCCGGGCGAGGCTGAGCGAAAACTGGATCATCGGCCTGCGGCTGGCTTGGGGGATGGGATTTTCAGGCGGGAAACTCACCCGCGCTAACACGTCCGCCTCGCCGTCTTGTCAGGAGCCGGCTCACATCCCCTTTCCGGCCACGACGCCTTTTTTGCCGGCGAACAAACCCCGTTACACGATGGGCCTCGGCACGCCGCCGCAGCTTTTGAAGATGATCGCGCTTGGCGTGGACATGTTCGACTGCATGCACCCGACCCGCGTGGCGCGCAACGGCGCGGCGTTCACCCCCGACGGGCTCATCAACCTGCGCAACGAGCGCCATCGCGCCGACCCGCAGCCGCTGGTCGAGGGCTTGGACAACTATACCTGCCGGAACTTCTCCCGCGCCTACCTGCGGCACCTCGTCATGGCCAACGAGATTCTCGCCTGCACCCTGATCAGCCTGCACAACGTCCATTTCTACCTCGACCTCGTGGCGCAGGCCCGCGCCCAACATCGAGGCCGACGACTACGGCCCGTGGCACCGCGCCTGGATCGGGCGATACGAGGCAGGGGAGCAGACGGGGTGACCGGCCCCTCTGGGGGAGATGATGCGGCCGGCCCCGGCAACCGGGGGAATCCTGCTTGAGGGCAAGGCGTGCGACCTTGACAGCCGTCGGGCCGTATTACACCTGTAGTGCATGGCTACCTCGCCCACCTCCATTCGCCTCAGCCCGGCCGAGAAAAGGCGTATCGCCGCTCTCGCCCGCAAGCGGGGCCTTACTCCCGCCGCCTACATCAAGCGGGCGGCCTTGGCGGGCCCCGCCCCGTCGGATATTTCCCGCCTCGCGCGCTTGGAGAAAGCCACCGCGGCCATCTTGGCAGCCGTGGAGGATGAAATTGATTATCGCGTGGTTGCGGCGACTTGGGATCGCCATGTGAAGAGCGGGGCCAGGCTGCTCAAACCTGTGGAGGTCTGGCGTGAGTTGGGCGTATGAGGTTACGCCTGAGGCCGCCGGGCAATTGCGCGATCTGGGCCCATCGGCCGCGGCGGAGATTAAAAAATATCTCGAAACTCGCATCAAGGGTGCCACCAACCCCGAGCAGTTCGGCAAGCCGCTGCGGGGTGAGCTCAAGGGCTTCTGGCGCTACCGGGTGCGCGATTACCGCATCCTCTGCCGGTTGGAGAAGAAAATCCTGATTGTCATCGTGGTGGCCGTGGGCCACCGCTCCGCCGTTTATGAAGATTGAGCAAGCCCGGTGGACGGTGCGGGTTCGCCGAGCCTGCCGGCGACGATAGACAGCGGCGGCGCGGCCTTCACCCCCGACGGCCTCATCAACTTGCGCAAGGCGCGCTACGAGGCCGGGGGCTAATGTTTTCCGTCGTGGCGTGACGGCAAACAGTGGCTCACGGCCTCGGCGCGGGGGTCGGCGCGGGGGTCGTTGCGGGGGTCGGCGCGGCGGGAGGCGGGGTGGCGGGGGTCACTTTCGCCAATGTTTCCGCGAGTTTTTGCGCTTCGGCGGGTGTGACAGTAAAACTCGGCGCGATGGGGCGCGCCGCATCGGTGGAGAGGAACCATTTGCCCCACGCGGCGAACGGAGCGTCGTCGGGGAGCGCGGCGATTTCTCGGCGGAGTTCGTCGAGCCGGTCGAATTCGTCCAACGCGCTCACAATCTTGGCTGAGTCATCGAGCCGCCGGCCGGCGCAGATGGTGGCGAGCCGCAGCAGCCACGGTGGCGCCTGCCGCGCAGGTCCGGTCGGCGGAGCGGCCCAGAGCCGCGTCGCCCGGGCGTCGCCCGTTGCGTAGTGGGTCAAGAGGAACTTTCCGTCGGCGCTGAAATCCAGGTTGGGGTTGTTGCCGACGGCGTGCTTGAGCGGATCGTGCAGCGGCAGTCCGGTGCGCAGATCCCATACGCGGACTGCGCCGGTGGTGGTCGAGGTGGCCACACGGGTGTTGTCGGCGCTGAATTGCACCCGGTTCACGGTGGCGGCGTGGACGAGCGGCGCACCGACCGGTTCGTGGGTCGCGGCGTCGCGCACCTGCGCGGTGCCGTCCGCCGAGTTGGTGGCATAGTAGCGGCCGTCCGGCGAGAAATCGATGCGGTCGAGTCCGTAGCTGTGCGCCTGGATCGACTGCAGCGGCTTGCCCGAAACGCCATCCCAAATCTGCAACGTGCCCCAGGCGTTGCCGGTCAGCAGTCGCGTGCCATCGTGGGTGAAGCGGGCGGCGTGAAAGCTGGCGCTGCCCTCCGGCGAGAGCTGGAACAGGAGTTTCCCATCGCCAATCCCGTAAACACGCAGCGCTCCGTCCTCCGTGTTTTCGCGCACCACGAACCGCTGGTCGTCGGAACTGAAATCGGTGGTCTCAAATCGCCATAAAAAAATCACGTCGTCGGCGGTGATCCCAATGAATTTCTTTCCGGTGCGAAGATCCCAGAAATCGATGTTCGACATTTTTACTGTTGCCGAACCCCCCGTGCCGTCCAGACCGAAAATCGCGGCGAGATGCCGGTTTTGACTGAGTATCAGCGGAGGAACGGGCGAGCTCGGCATGGGATCGGCAATGGTGGTTTCCCGGAGTGCGCCGCCTTCGCCCCACCGCCAGAGGGTGCGCCCGGCGGCGGCGGCCGCACTGTCGAATCGTCGGGGCGGCGGGCGGAACCGAGGATTCTCTGCGGCAGCGCAAAACCGCCGTCGATCTGCCGACCCGCCGCGACATCAAACATCGTGGTCGCCGTGTTCGTAAAATACAGGACGCGCGCGGGCGCCTTCTCCGCCAGACTGACACCAAACGAGACACCCGCCGGGCGCGGCAGCACCAGCGGCGCCGCCGGGCCACGGGAGACCTCGAGCCGGTAGGCCTCGCCGGTCGGGGAAAACACGAACACGGTTCGGCCATCGGGCGAGAGGGCGGCCGAGCCGCGGCGGTCGAGCTTGAAGGTGGATTCGGCAAACAGCGCCCCCGTCCGCAAATCCCAGAGCCGGATCTCGCCGTCGATCGAGTTGGTGGCGTAGATGCCGCTGTCGTCGCTGATCCCGATGCCGGTGAAGGTGGCGCCATGGGGCAGCTCGGGAAAAGCGAGCTGGCCGGTCTTGACATCGTAAACCCGGGCGCCGCGGTCGCCCGCCAGATTGAAAACGACCCGGTTACCGTCCGGTGTCAGCAGGAACTCGTTCCATCCGTTGGTCACAGGAAACAAAATCTCCGGCCCGATCGGCAGGAGGGTGGTGGCATCGCAGACCACAGCATAGGGTGTTCGGGCAGTGCCACTGCCTGCTTTTCCTGACCCCCACCCGAGCATGAGGACGCGCGTGCCGTCGGCGCTGAAGTTGTTCGGACCGTTGACATCGGATGGGATTTCAAATCGCCGGGAGGCCAGTGCCCTTCCATCGGGGACTGACAGCAGCATCGAAGCAGAACTTAGGTATTTGGTGTCTTCCGCAAACTCTGGAAAATCCCAGAAAGGCATGGCGATGCGACTGCTGTCGGGGCTAAAGGGATTCCAGGTCGCCCGGTTAGACGCCATGGAGAGGTTAAAATGTTCACCCTGGAAGCGCTCCTCTCCGGTGGCGGCGTCGAACACGGTGGTCGTTCCTCGATTCGCCGCCAGCCAGCGGCCGTCCGGGCTCAACCCGAACCTTCGCGAGGTTGGGCGGGGTGATGGGTTTCCCCCTCGGCCGGCCGGTGGCGGTGTCACAGACCTGCACGGTGCCGTCGACGAGCGCGACGGCGAAGACCGCGGGATTTTTCGCGGCGACGCGGAGGCCTTGCAGTTGGATTTTTTGGGCGAACGAAAACTCTTGGGCGACCTTCCACTCCACGAGGTCAAGCACGCGCACGCGGCTGTCCTCGCAGAGGAGCAACGCGGAGCGGCCATCGGCGAGGATGAGCGCATAAGTGGCGGGTGAGGGCAGCTTGAGCGTCGCGCCGACGGGCAGCAGGAAATTGTGCGCGGCCAGCGAGGAGACGATGCGCGTGGCGGCCACGCTGTGGCCTTGGTCGCGCCGGGCGGCGGCCACAAGGTGGGCGAGACCGTCACCCGTCTGGCCCTCGTCGAGCAGCCGCGAGCCGGTCGCCAGCTCCGCCTGACCGGCCAGCTCGGCCGCGCGGTGCTGGGCGCGGATGCCAAAAAACGCGCCAATGCACAGGCCGACGACCGCGAGCGCGAGCCCGGCGATCATGAAACGCTGGCGGCGCGCCTGGCGCACGATGGCGGCGAGGGCGAGGCGTTCGCGCTCCTGAGCCTCCTCGAGGGCGATGCGCTGCTGGCGCGCGTCGCGGGCGTTGCGGACGACCTCGGCGAGGAGCCGGTCCTCGACGCGAAGGAGGCGGCGGGCGACCAGCGTGTCGATGAGCGCCTGGGTGACGCCGGGGAACCCGAGGGCGGTTTCGAGCGCGAAATTGTCGCGGAAGCCGGACTTCGTGAGCAGGTGGTCCTCGATGAAGTTGCGCATCGCGGCGGGCAGGTCGGCCACGCTGCGTTCGTAGAAGTCGGTGAGGATTTCGCGGCGGTTGCCCGAGACAAGGTCGGCGGTGATTTTTTCCTGACCGAGGGCGCGGCGGCGGTCGTTGAGCTCGCGGCAGATGACGGAGAGCAGCGGCGGCTCGACATCGAGCTCGGCGAGGCGTTCGGCGGAGCCGCCGCGCGCGCCGGCGACGAACTCGACGATTTTTTCCGCGACGCCCTCGGCGAGGAGGTGCGGCGCGGGCTTCGTCACGATCTCGAGCGCCTGCGTGCCGCTGAGCTTCTTCAGACGGAGGCGGTTGTGGACGAGCGCGGGCATCGCCTGCTTGAGGCTTTCGAGGTCGGGGAGGAAATCCTCGCGCAGGCTGAGGATGACCGAGCAGGAGGGTTTGGTGAAATTGAAGCGCGCGGGGTCGAGCTCGCCGCGGTCGAGCTTGGCCTGCACGGCGACGGGCGCGCGGTTTTCGACGAGGCAGGCCAGCTCGGCGAGGAAGACGCGCGAGCGTTCGCGGCAGGTTTCATCGGCCCGGCCGAGGGTGAAAATCTCCTCGAACTGGTCGAAGGCGAGGACGGGCGTGAGCAGGCGGTTCTTCGCGGACCAGATGTCGACGTCCTTGCGGTGAAAGTATTCCCAGAGCGTCTCATCGGCGCGGAAGGCAGGCGCGTCGGCCTTGACGGCGGCGAAGGCGACCGTGAGCGCAGACCTCACCTGGTCGGCAAGCGCGGGGGTGGTCGGTGCGTGGTCGAGACGCAGGTAGAGCGGCAGATGGTCGGTTTCGCGCAGGAGCGGGAAGAGGCCGGCGTGCAGGAGCGAAGATTTGCCGAGGCCGGACTGGCCGAAGAGGACGGTGAGCGTCTGGCGGCGGACGAGGCGGGAGAGTTCGTCGGTTTCCTTTTCGCGGCCGAAGAAAAACCCGCGCGCGTCCTCGGTGAACGAGGCGAGGCCCGGCCACGGATTGTCGCGGTCGATGAACTCGGCGGCGCCGGAACGCTGAACGTTTAACGCTGAACGTTTAACGTCTAATTGATCGGATTCAGACATTGAGCGTTAAAAGTTAAGCGTTGAGCGTTGGGTTTGGCCGCATTCAGAGCAGGCCGCGCTCGCGCTTCCGGTAGTCGCGGATGAGGCGGACCATCCGCTCGACGAACTCCGGCGTGGCGCCGCCGCCGGGGAGGCGGGTCCACTGCACCTGCAGAAAACGCTCCGGCACGAGCGCGCCCTGATCGGGGACGCTGTCGATGGCGAGGGGGAGAATGAAGGGGATCGTCTCGGCGATGAGCTTGGCGCGCTCGACGGCAAGGGCCCATTCGAGACGGAAGTAGCCTTCGTGGCGGGATTCGGTGTTGGAGGAAATGACCGGAAGGAAGAGCGAACAGCCGCGGATGTTCTTTCTTATCTGCTGGTCGAAGTCATCGCCGCCCTCGAGGCGGCGCTGGTCGAACCACACCTCGATGCCGGCGGCTTCCAGGGCGTCGCGGATGCGCTTTACCGGCTCGGCGTCCTGGCTCGCGTAACTGAGGAAGACGGCGCCGGGTTTCATCTCGACGGCGGGCGTGGCGGGAGCGGCTGGGGCGGCGGGTTTCGACTCGCTGGCGCTCGGACGAAGTCGGCGGCGTTGCCCTGCTCGAAGATCTGCGTGCGGTAGGAAAAGTTCTTCAGGAAGAGCACGAGGTTCTGGTCCTGGTGCGTGCGGCGGTCGGCGACGATTTCGAGTTCCTCGCGCTGGAGGGAGAGGCGGCCGTTTTTCGCGATGCGGATGAAGAAGCGCGTAAGCCAGTCGGGAAACGTGTTGCCGATGAGGAGCAGGTGGGAGGTCTTCAGCTCGTCGAGCAGGACGTTGGGGCGCTTCGACTCCGTCTGCATCGAGGTGAAAAACTCCAGTGTGTCCTCCTCGGTGATGACGTAGTCGGGCGAGGCGGAGAGGCGGCCGAGCAGATGAAACACGGTCGGCGTGGAGGCGCGGCGGGCGTCGGCGGGGAGATCCTGATTGTGGTTCGGCGCGTAGGCCAGCGAAGTGGTGTTGGCCGCACCGCCATGCCGTTCCTCGTCGAGCGCCTGTGCGAGCAGCGAGTCGAAGGTGGTCGTGACGAAGAGATTGAAATGCCGGATGCGCGCGAGCTGGCGGAGCGGCTCGGGCACGGGCGGCGCGAGTTCCTTCATCAGGTTGCGCAGGCGCGGATAAACTTCCTCGCGCCGCCCACCGCGCTGAAGGTAGCGGCAGACTACTTGGTGCAGCGCGTCGTCGCCCGTGCAGTCGTCGGCGGGGATGCGGAAACGCTCGGCGAGCTTTTGCGCAAGGAGGCGCTGGAATGGAATCTCGCCGCCGGCCCCATCGGACACGGTGAGCAGCTCGGCGCCGACAATGGGAATCACCCGACGCTCCTCGATGTATTCGAGAAGGTCGTCCCAGAAGAAATCCTGACCGAGAGGAGCCGTTTGGAGCATGGGGTAACTGCGACTGGCAAAAAATGGTGTAGACGGATTTTGGCGGGCGCAAGCTGCGAACCGCGAACCGCAGCCGGTCCGCCCGGGTTGGCCAGTTGCCCGCCGCCGGCGGTGGGATTATGGTGGAGGTGCTTCACGGGAATCGCGTGACCGGAAGGGGACGGTCAGGATGCGGCGGTTTGGTTACCAAGCGTCCCATGCCCGAAGCCGTCGGGTGTGATGATCTGGAGCACCGCGCACTGGAGGCTCGCCAAGGGACATCTCCTCACTATCACTTTCACACTCACTTTTCACCATGCGCATCCTCGTCACCGGCGGGGCCGGTTTCCTCGGCAGTCATCTTTGCGACCGGCTACTCGCCGACGGCCACGAGGTCGTCTGCCTCGATAATTTGTTCACGGGCTCCAAGGACAACATCACGCACCTGCTGGCCAACCCGAACTTCGAATTCGTCCGCCACGACGTCATCGACCCGTTCAAGTATGAGGTAGAGCAGATCTACAACCTCGCCTGCCCGGCCTCGCCGCCGCATTACCAATACAACCCGATCAAGACCACGAAGACGTCGGTCATGGGCGCGATCAACTGCCTCGGCCTCGCCAAGCGCGTGAAGGCGCGAGTCTTCCAGGCCAGCACCTCCGAGGTTTACGGCGACCCGACGGTGCATCCGCAGCCCGAGAGTTACTGGGGCAACGTCAACCCGATCGGCCGCCGCTCCTGCTACGACGAGGGCAAGCGCTGCGCCGAGACGCTTTTCTTCGACTACTACCGCGAGAACAAGGTCGATATCCGCGTCGTGCGCATCTTCAACACCTACGGCCCGCGCATGCACCCGAACGACGGCCGCGTCGTCTCCAACTTCATCGTGCAGGCCCTCAAAGGCGAAAATCTCACGGTCTACGGCGACGGCACGCAGACGCGCTCGTTCTGCTACGTGGACGACCTCGTCGAGGGCTTTGTGCGGCTGATGAACCAGACCGAGACGGTCGGCCCCATCAACCTCGGCAATCCCGGCGAGTTCACCATGCTCGAGCTCGCGGAAAACGTGCTCAAGCTCACCAAGAGCAAGTCCAAGATTGTCCATAAGCCGCTGCCCGCCGACGATCCGAAGCAGCGCCAGCCCGATATCACCCTCGCGCGGAAATACCTCAAATGGGAACCCAAGGTCCCGCTCGCCGAGGGCCTCAAGAAGACCATCGCCTACTTCAAGACGAAGGTCTGAGGGTTTGAGGTGGAACGCGTTGACCCCAACGCGTTGGTCTTGAGCAGGGGGCGACAGCGCGTTGAGGCCAACGCGCTCCACCTTCAGCCAGGCACAGACCGTCGCTTGCAATGGCGCAAGGATTGCTGAACATACAATCATGGTCCACGCACTCTGCCGCTCGTTGCTCCTCCTGCTTTCCGCCGCCGCACTCACCGCGGCCGACCTGATCCGCCCCAAGGTGATCGTCGTCGCCACCTTCGAATACGGCGCCGACACCGGCGACAAACCCGGCGAATTCCAATACTGGGTCGAGCGCGAAAAACTTACCGGCACCCTCACCGTGCCCGGCCTCGACCACCCGGTGCGCTTCAACGACCAGGGCGTTTACGGCGTCGTGTCGGGCACCACGGTCCGCTGCGGCCTGCAGCTGTTGGCGCTGGGCCTGGATCCGCGCTTTGATTTTTCGCAGACTTATTGGCTGGTCAACGGCATCGCCGGCGTCAGTCCGCATGTGGCGACCGAGGGCAGCGCGGCTTGGGCGCGGCACGTGATCGATGGCGACATCGCCTACGAGATCGACACGGCCGAGGCGCCAAAGGACTGGCCCTATGGCATCATGGCGCTGGGCAACAAGACCCCGCTGACCCAGCCCGTTATTCCCGGTTGGGCGCCCAAACCAATGGCGTGGGTCCTCAACCCTTCACTCGTCGACTGGGCTTACCACCTGACAAAAAATGTCGAACTCTACGACGACGCGGTCGCCCAGGCGCATCGGGCGCAATACACCGGATTCCCCGCCGCCCTCGCCCCGCCGAAGGTTATCATCGGTGACAGTTTCGCTTCCTCGCGTTACTGGCACGGCGCCCGGATGCAGCAATGGGCCGACGACTGGACGAGGCTCTATACGAAAGGGGAGGGCCGCTGCGCCATGACCAACATGGAGGACCATGGCATCGCCAACGCCCTCACGCGGCTCGCGGCGCGGAAGAAAGTGGATTTCTCCCGCGTGCTCTTTCTGCGCACCGGCAGCAATTTCTCCATGCCGCCCGCCGGCCAGACCGCCGCGGAGAGCATGGTCGCGGAATACGCGGGCCTGATCCCGTCACTGGAGGCCGCTTACCGCGTGGGCAGTCCGGTCGTGCACGCCCTCGTCAAGGATTGGGCGAAATACTCGGTCACGCCGCCGGCGCACTGAGCGCCGATGTGCTGCCTTGAGGTGGAGCGCCTTGCCCCCAAGGCGCTGTTTGGAAAACGCCCGAAGCGCGTTGAGGGCAACGCGCTCCACCTTTGGTTGATTACATTCTTGATTATTTTCTCTCGCGCCTTGCGGCCCAGCGGTTTGCAGTGGGCCGGCCGGGCTGAATTTTGCCATTTGCCAAGCCTCCGGGCGTAGTTTTCATTCCTCCCCTTCAATGTTCAGCTTCCTCCTTCAAAAATTTGCCGGACGGCACCACCGTAAATACGTCGAAAAATGCCGCCCGGTCGTGGTGCGCATCAACCAGTTCGAATCGCAATACCAGACGCTGACCGACGACCAGCTCCGGGCCAAGACCGTTGAATTCCGGGCCCGTCTCCAGCAGGGCGAGGCCCTCGATGCCATCCTGCCCGAGGCCTTTGCCGCCGTCAAAAACGCCGCCCGTCGCCTCGTCGGTCGCGAGATCACGGTATGCGACCACCAGCTGACCTGGGACATGGTCCACTTCGACGTCCAGCTCATTGGCGGCATCTGCCTCCACGAGGGTCGCATCGCCGAGATGGCGACCGGCGAGGGCAAGACCCTGGTCGCCACGCTCCCGCTCTACCTCAACGCCCTCACCGGCAAGAACGCCCAGCTCGTCACCGTCAACGACTACCTCGCCCGCCGCGACTCCGAGTGGATGGGCCACCTCTACAGCTTCCTCGGCCTCACCGTCGGTTGCATCCAGCAGCAGATGCACGCCGAGATCCGCCGCGAGATGTATAACCGCGACATCACCTACGGCACCGCCTCCGAGTTCGGCTTCGACTACCTGCGCGACAACGGCATGGCCACGCGCAAGGAGGACCAGGTCCAGCGCGACCACTTCTACTGCATTGTGGACGAGATCGACTCCATCCTCGTGGACGAGGCGCGCACACCGCTGATCATCTCGGGCCCCGCGCCCATCGAGCGCGAGCAGCCTTTCACCCGCCTGAAATCCGGCGTGGAGCAGCTCGTCAACGCCCAGCTCCGCTTCATCAACAAGCTCGTCAAGGAAGCGACCGATCTGCTGGAGAAGAAGGACGCCACCGCGGAGGACAAGCAGGCCGCCGCGATGAAGATGCTCCAGGTCAAGCTGGGCATGCCGAAGAACAAGCTGCTGCTCCGTCTCCAGGAGACTCCGGAATGGCGCAAGCTCCTCGACAAGATCGACGTCGAGATGCACTCCGACTTCAACAAGGTGGAGCTCTACAGATGGAAGGAGGAACTCTTCTTCGTCATCGACGAAAAGAACCACCAGGCCGACCTCACCGAGCCGGGCCGGGTGAAGCTCCGCCCCGACGATCCCGACGCGTTCGTGCTGCCCGACCTCGCCACCATCTTCATCGACATCGAGAAAGACGCGTCGAAAACCCCCGAGCAGAAGGAGCAGGCCAAACGCGAGGCCCAATCCCGCTACGAGGTCGTGTCCGAGGACATTCACGCGCTTTCCCAGCTCCTCCGCGCCTATTCGCTCTACGAACGCGACGTCGAATACGTCGTGCAGGACGGCAAGGTGGTCATCGTCGACGAGAATACCGGCCGCATCATGACCGGCCGCCGCTGGTCCGACGGCCTGCACCAGGCGGTCGAGGCCAAGGAAAATGTCACCATCGAGCGCGAGACGCGCACCTACGCCACGGTCACGATCCAGAATTATTTCCGGATGTATGAGAAGCTCGCGGGCATGACCGGCACCGCGGAGACCGTCTACCGGCTCGCCGTCACGCAGATCCCGACCAACAAGCCCGGCATCCGCGTCGACCAGAACGACTCGATCTTCAAGACCCGCCGCGACAAATACGGCGCCGTGGTGAAACAGATCCAGGAGGCCCAGCAGCGCGGTCAGCCCGTGCTCGTCGGCACCGTGACCGTCGAGCAGTCCGAAGTGCTCAGCCGCATGCTCAAGCGCGCCGGCGTCATCCACACGGTGCTCAACGCCAAGTTCCACCAACAGGAGGCCGAGATTATCACGCGCGCCGGCCACCGCGGTTCCGTCACGATCGCGACGAACATGGCCGGTCGCGGCACCGACATCAAACTCGGCGAGGGCGTCCGCGAGCTCGGCGGCCTGCTGGTCGTCGGCACCGAACGCCACGAGTCCCGCCGCATCGACCGCCAGTTGCGCGGCCGCTGCTCGCGCCAGGGCGACCCGGGCATGACCAAATTCTTCCTCTCGCTCGAGGACGACCTGATGCGGTTGTTCCTCCAGGGCAACCTGGCCTCCAAGATCATGGAAGGCGCCATGCAGGAGGGTGAGGAGCTCGAGCACCCGTGGCTCAACCGCTCCATCGAGTCGGCCCAGAAAAAAGTCGAGCAGCAGAACTTCTCCATCCGCAAACGCCTCCTCCAATACGACGACGTGCTCAACAAGCAGCGCGAGGTCGTCTATGGCATCCGCAACGGCGCCCTGCACAGCGAACGCCCCAAGGACATCATCTTCGAGATGATCGAGGACGAGGTCGCCTCCCGCCTCGAATCCGCCGGCTTCGATGGCAAGGGCGGGGCAACCTCGGCCAATGTCGAGAGTCTCGTCGGCTGGCTCAACGCCCATTTCCCCGTCGGCGCCAAGGTCGAGGAGTTCGCCACCCGCGGCGAATTCGACGCCTTGCTGAAGCACCTCGTCGAACGCATCAAGAAAGCCTATGCGCTGAAGGAGTCCGTCGAGGACGCCGCCGCGCTCGGCGGCCTGGAGCGCTACATTGTCATCAACGCCATCGACCACCACTGGCAGGAGCACCTGACCGAGATGGAGGAGCTGCGCCGCTCCATCGGCCTGCGCAGCTACGGCCAGAAGGACCCGCTCAACGAATACAAAGGCGAGGCCTTCCGCTTCTTCGAGGAGCTGATGAACAACGTCCGCCTCCAGATCTGCACCAGCCTCTTCCGCTCGGCGACAAACCGCGACGCCTTCGAAAATCTCTTCGCCATCCTGTCTCGCTCCGCCCGCCTGCAAGGCCCCGCCGCCGCGCCCACCGCGCTCGCCGCCGCCTCGCAGGCCGCCGCGCCGGTGGAATCCACCCCGGATGCTGCGGCCGAGGAAATCAAGCTCCCGTCCGTCACCATCCGCCGCGAGACACCCAAGGTCGGCCGCAACGACCCGTGCCCCTGCGGCTCCGGCAAGAAATACAAAACCTGCCACGGGGCTTGAAACATGGAGAGGCAAGGCCTACGGTTGCTGATATGCCTCCGTTGCGTCCCGCCGCCATAAGTCTTTTCGCCGGTGCCGGTGGCTGTTCGCTGGGTTTCAAACTGGCCGGTTATGATATTCGTTACGCTGCAGATATCGAATCTGACGCGGTCGATACCTACCGACAAAACTTCCCTGAGACCTTTTGCGAGGTTGCTGACATCAGAGAGACGCAGGTAGGTTATTTGTTGAAACGGGCCGCTGTCCGGACTGGTGAGTTGGATATACTTCTCGGGGGGCCGCCTTGCCAGGGATTCAGCAGTGCCGGGGCGAAGTCGGCTGCGGATCCGCGCAATTCGCTACTGGCGCACTACGTCAGAATCCTCGATGGAATTCGACCCAAGTGGTTCGTAATGGAGAATGTCGAGGGACTGCTAACCAATGCTGGCGGCAACCATGTAGTCGAAGCGGTGGAGGCGTTTCTGGATATCGGCTACTCGGTCAATTTGGAGAAGGTTTACGCTCAGGGTTACGGCGTGCCCCAGCGGCGTAAGCGCGTGCTAATCGTCGGCAACAGGCTTGGGCACGATTTTGAGTTTCCGCCAACGTTGACGCCCTTCACTGGGAGCATTTTCCGGAAAAGTGAGCTAACAATAGGCTCGGCATTGACCGATCTGCCAGCGACCGGAAATGATCCATCTATCCGCCTAACCTATGCCAGTCGGCCGCGCAATGAACTGCAGAAATGGCTGAGAGCTGGTGCGAGCGATATTGCCGACCACTATTCTGCGCCGCTGTCGGCAATCCAGATTGCACGGGTAAGCCGATTGCTGCCTGGACAGACTATGAAGCACTTGCCTTCCCATCTACAGCACGCCTCGTTTCGCAAGCGTGCCTTCCGACGGGTGATGGATGGCATGCCAGTGGAGCGCCGCGGTGGAGCGCCCTCGGGACTGAAACGGCTGATCGCAGACGAACCCAGCCTCACCATCACGAGTGCGGCGACGCGTGAATTTGTTCATACTTTACGCGAATGCGCCCGCCTGCAGACTTTTCCCGATCGGTTTGATTTCTGTGGCAATGCCGCGAGCCGTATCAAACAGATCGGGAATGCTATTCCTCCATTGCTCGCAGAGGTGATCGCCCAACACATCCTACAGCAGTATGGCTTTGAACCAGCAATTGGCTCTCCTTCGCGACCGGTGCTGCAATACCGGCTTACGCGTTCAGAGGGCATGAGCCCGGCCTTGTTGCAAACCCAGTGTAAGCTGGCCAAGTTGGCTGGTTCATCGTCAGAACAGCTTGTGCTGCTGGCAGAATAACCAATCGACGTATGCCTGTTTCTACTGAAATCAAAAGACTGTTCAGTGCCGCGCGCATGCTTGGCAACGGTGATGACCGGGTGGAACTCTCTGGGAGCGAAATATGCTGCCTGCTGACGCAGTGCTGTTCTGACCTGAATATATCCAAGAAAATATCCGGGCTGAATCCGTTGAAGAATCCGGTGCCTGACGGGAATTACTATCGTGTCCCGCTGGCATGGTTTCAGACACCACAGCCGAACTGTCCTGATATATCTGGTTTGCTCGAAATCTTGAATGCCTGCGTAAGCCACGAGCGCGACTTTCAACTTTATTTCCAGAATCTTGCGATGCTGCACAAGCGGCGCCTGAAATATCAAAGGATTCTGTCTGCCCAGCCACGTCCGACGATGAATCAAATTGGACCTCGCAGTCTCTTGGAGTTTGGCGGACTGCCGGACGGACTACTGGCCTCTTGGCTGGTCTGGAGAAAGTGGATTTACGACTTGGACAACCGCTCGGCTCAGGAAACGGGATATCTGTTCGAACCAGTTCTGGCGAGCTGCTTGGGCGGAGAGGCGGTCGGCGCGGGAAATTCCCCCGTCAAAAGGTTGAATGCACGCGGCAAGCCTACCGGAGAGGGACGGCAGATTGATTGTTATGATGGAGCCAACAGTTTGGCCTATGAGTTTAAGCTTCGGGTCACCATTGCTGCAAGCGGGCAAGGGCGTTTTGCCGAGGAACTGTCGTTTCCGGTCGAGTGTCACGCTGCCGGCCTTAAACCGGTCCTGATCGTATTGGATCCAACGCCTTCACCTCGGCTGGATGAGCTGGTCGCAGCTTTCAAGGAGAACGGTGGACGACATTTTATCGGGGCAGAAGCCTGGGCTCACATGGATGATAAGGCCGGAGCAACAATGGCGGCGTTTCTTGAGCGATATATACGGCCACCATTGACAGAGATGGCTTCACACGACGACGCCTTGCCTGAGCCGATTCAACTGACTTGGACAGGAGAGGCTGTGTCTATTCAGGGCAGAAAGCACGAATATCGTATTCAGCGTCGTCCGAATGGTGCGGGCTGACTCGGTTTGTTTCCTGCCATGATCAAGATCATCGGTTTTGATGCCGACGACACGCTCTGGCACAACGAGAGCATCTTTGACCGTGTCCAACAGCGCTACCGCGACCTGCTGGCCCGCTACCATCCGGCCGACGTCGTGGATCGCGTCCTCTTCGCCACCGAGATGCGCAACCTGCCGCATTACGGCTATGGGGTGAAGGGCTTCATGCTCAGCACGGTCGAGACCGCCATCGAACTGACCAAGGGGGCCATCAGCGCGCAGGAAATCCGCGAGATCATCACCTTGGGCCAGGAAATGCTGGCCCATCCGGTTGAGCTGCTGCCCGGCGTGGCCGAGCTCGTGCCCGCGCTGGCGCGTGACTACCGGCTGTTGCTCATCACCAAGGGCGAGCTGCATCACCAGGAGCACAAGATCGCCGCCTCCGGCCTGGCCCCGCATTTTTCCGCCATCGAGATCCTGAGCGAGAAGGACGGCGCCACCTACGAACGGGTGTTGCGCCGCCACGGCGTGGCGGTCGGCGAGTTCGTGATGGTCGGCAACTCGCTCAGGTCCGACATTTTGCCCGTGCTGGAACTCGGCGGGGCGGGGGTGCACATCCCCTATCACATCACCTGGCAGCACGAGCACGTCGAGGAGCCGCCGCGCAACCACGCGCGCTTCCGCCGCGTCGACAATCTGGCCGCTCTGCCGCCGCTGCTGCCGGCGCTTTGACCATGGCCGCCGCCGAAATCGATCCCTATGACCCCAAGCCGACGCTGTGGCAGCGGCACCCGCACCTGGCGTGGATGCTGGCGGTGTTTGGCTTCACGGTCTTTCTGACCTATATCTCCTTTCCGCCGGTCAACACCGGCGAGGCGGCCTATGTGCTGGCTTTGCCGGGCATCCTCTGGGCCTACCGCAAGCCGTCGTTCCGGATGTATGCCTGGACGGTGCTCGGCGCACAGATGGTGGCGTGGACCGCGTTGCTCGGCTGGCTGCACCATGTGACCTGGGTCGGGTTGTTCCTGCTCGGGCCGTTCATCGGTTTGCTCGTGGGCTCGTGGTTCATCGCGGTCTGGTGGGCGGTCCCCCGTCTGGCCGGGCACCGGGCCTTGGTGCGCATCTTTGCCCTGCTCGGGCTGGCGGCGCTGTGGGTCGTGTTCGAGTGGTTTCGCAGCGTGGTGTTCGGCGGGTTCCCGTGGCTGCCGCTGGCAGCCAGCCAGTGGCAGCGTCCGCTCGTCCTGCAAGTGGCGGCCTACGGCGGCGCCGGGGTGACCTCTTTCATCCTCATCTGCTTCAACCTCGGCGCGGCGGCCTACGTGCACCGGGCTTTCTTCGAGGGCGTGACCGGCTTCAAGAAACGCACGCCGGAGTTTTCCGTCGCCCTGCTCGTGCTGATGGGCGGCTCGTTCCCGTTCCTGGCGGACTCTTTCAACCAGCAGCGCCGCCCGCTGGTGCGCGCGGCACTGGTTCAGCCCTATATTCCGCAGAACGAAAAGTGGGACGCCGCCCGTGCCACCGATGTGCTGCACACGCTCGAACAGGTGACCTACGATGCGAGCCGCAAGGGTGCGCCCGAGCTCATCATCTGGCCCGAGGCCGTGACACCGTGGGCGCTTTATCGCGACCCCAACGTCCAGCCCTGGCTCGAATCCGTCGCGAAGCGCACGGGCAAGCCGTTGCTGTTCGGCACCGTTTATACGCAGACGATGAGTCACCCCGACGAGGAGTGGTATAACGGTGCATTCATCGCCACTCCCGGCGAGGGCC
This sequence comes from Verrucomicrobia bacterium Ga0077533, assembly GCA_001464505.1. Lineage (GTDB taxonomy): Bacteria > Verrucomicrobiota > Verrucomicrobiia > Opitutales > Opitutaceae > Lacunisphaera. Next base: position 5,141 of record LNEH01000139.1, on the reverse strand, counting down.
TCAGTCTGATCGGCTACGCCAAGCGCCATCTCGTGCCCTTTGGCGAATACATCCCGCTGCGGCCCGTGCTGGGCTGGATCGAGAAATTCGCGCCCATAGGCGGCGATTTCCAGCCCGGCACCGACGCAGCCCCGTTGCTGGTGCCCGTGGGTTCGCGCCGCGTGCCCGTCGGGGTGCTGATCTGTTTTGAGGACATTTTCCCCGCCCTGGCGCGGGAGAGCGTGCTGGCCGGCGCCGAGGTGCTCGTCGTGCTGACCAACAACGCGTGGTTTGGCGAAGGCGGCGCGGCCTACCAGCACGCGGCCCACTCGGTGCTGCGGGCGATCGAGACCCGCCGGCCGGTCATCCGCTGCGGCAATGGCGGTTGGAGCGGCTGGATCGACGAGTTTGGCAACATCCGAGCGACCCTGCAGGACGAGAACGGTAGCATCTATTTCCGTGGCGCGCAAACCCTGGAGGTGACACGCGACATGCGCTGGGCGGGCAAGCAGAGCTACTACACGCAGAAGGGTGACTGGTTCCTGCTGGTCTGCGTGGGCCTCGCCGCCGGGGTTTACTACACCGTGTTGATGCTGAAACCGCCCCGGCCCGAGCCCGTCGGCGAAACGGTGTTCTGATTATTAGCCACGGATTACCTTCACGGATTCTCGCGGATACGGATCAAGGCATCTTAACGCAGAGGACGCAGAGCTCACGGAGGGGATTCAATCGATAGGATTTCTCTGCGGACTCCGCGACCTCTGTGTTGAAAACTGAATCGGATTCATCCGTGCCCATCCGTGGTCAAAAAAGTGGCTGTCAGTTCCCGGCGGGTGCGAACAGCACGCAGACGGCCTGGGGCACGGTGACGGTATGACCGGTGGCGGCCAGGCGGCCGGTGGCCGGATCCACCCGGAATGAGACGAGGTTGTCGCTGTTCTGGTTGGCGCAGACCAGCCACCGGCCGTCCGGCGACAATTCGAAATTGCGCGGGTGCTTGCCACCGCTGGGCATGATCTCGACGAGCCGCAGGGTGCCGTCGGCATTGACGGCGAAGACGGCTATGCTGTCGTGGCCGCGGTTGGAGGCGTAGAGGAAATTCCCGTTGGGGTGAACGCGGATCTCGGCAGCGCGGTCGGGGTCGGTGACCTTGAAACCGGCGGGCAACGTGGAGATGTGCTGGATCGGCGTGGCCGCGCCGCGGGCGGCGTCGTAGGCGCAGGCGCTGATCGAGCCGTCGATTTCGTTCAGGATGCAGAAGAAACGTCCGTCGCGGGAGAACTTGGTGTGGCGCGGTCCGGTGCCGGGCGGCGTGGTAATGAACGCCGGGTCGTGCGGCGTGAGCGTGCCGGTCATTGGCTCGAGCCGGTAGGCGAGGACGCGGTCGAGTCCGAGGTCGGCGATGAAAGCAAAGCGGTTGTCGGGCGAGATCGTGACCGAGTGCGGGTGCGGCTTGTCCTGACGGATCTTGTTCGGACCGAGCGGGCCGGTGTGGGCGATAAGCGAGGCGCGCGGCCCGATTTGGCCGTCGGTGCCGAGCGGAAAGGAGGCCACATAGCCGGCGCCATAACTGACGGTGATCAGCATCCGGCCGGTGGCGTCGGTGGCGAGCATGCTGGTATTGCCACCGCCGCCGGTGCCGCGGGAATTCAGGAGCGCAAGCTTGCCCGAGTGGGGATTGAACGCGAAGGCGGCCACGCCGCCGCCGGTCTTGCCGTCGGGTCCGGGGCCTTCGCCGAGGGCGTAGAGCACGCGGTGATCAGGGCGCCAGGCGAGGAAGGTCGGATTCGGTGTCGTGGCCGCGACGACCGGTTCGCTCAACGCGCCAGTGGACGGGTCCAGCCGCACGGTGTAGATGCCCTGGCTCGTGCCGTCCTTGGGCGTGTAGGTGCCGATGAAGATGAGCAGCGAGGCGACGGGCAAAAGCATGAGGGGGTTGGCCCTCAACTCATCGGAAAATGGCGCAGATTGGCAAGTTCGCTCCGCAGGCCGGTCCGGAATTCCGGGTGACTGATGCTGATCAGGGCTTCGCCGCGCTCGCGCAGGGTCTGGCCGTGCAGGTTGACCGCCCCGTATTCGGTGACAACCCAGTGCACATGGCCGCGGGTGGTGACAACCCCGGCCCCCGGGGCGAGCGTGGAGACGATGCGCGAGACCTTACCGCCCATGGCCCGCGAGGGAAGGGCGATGATGGGCTTGCCCCCCGGCGAGAGGGCGGCACCGCGGATGAAGTCCATCTGCCCGCCGATGCCGGAGTAGATCCGGTGGCCGATCGAGTCGGCGCAGACCTGGCCGGACAGGTCGATCTGGAGGGCGGAGTTGATGGCGACCACCTTGGGGTTCTTGCGGATGACCGCGGTGTCGTTGGTCCAGTCGCAGGGGTAGAAATTGACGAGAGGGTTGTCGTGGACGAAGTCAAAAAGCCGCCGGGTGCCGTTGATGAAGCTGGTGACGATGCGGCCGGTGCCGACCTTCTTGAGGCGGTTGGTGATGGCGCCGGCGGCGACCAGGTCGATGATCCGGTCGGAGAACATCTCGGTATGGATGCCAAGGTCGTGCTTGTGCGTCATGCGCGAGAGCGCGGCGTCGGGGATGGCCCCGATCCCCATCTGCAGGGTGGAGCCGTCCTCGACGAGCCCGGCGACGAGCTCCCCGATCCGGCTTTCAATTTCTCCGCTGGCATCGACGGCGTGCTCATGCAGCGGCCGGTCGGTGAGGGTGAACGCGTCGATGCGGCTGAACGGCACGAGGTTGTTGCCGTGGGTGCGGGGCATGCGGGCGTTGAACTCGGCGATCACAAGGCCGGCGGTCTCGGCGGCGGCCTTGGCGGCGTCACAGGAGGTGCCGAGCGAGCAATTGGCGTGGGCGTCGGGCCGTGAGAGGCAAAGCAAGGCCGCGTCGAGCTTCACCCGGCCGGAGAGGAAAAGATTGGGAATGTCGGACAGGAAGACCGGCACAAAGTCCGCGCGGCCCTCGGCGACGGCGGCCCGGAGCGGGGGACCGGTGAAGAGCGAGACCGAGCGGAATTCGCGCTCACGGCCCGGGGCGGCGAATGGCGCGGATCCGGCCGTATGCAGGTGGTAGATGCGCACGTGCTCAAGGTCGCGGCGGGCGGCAAGGGCCTCGACGAGTGCGGTGGGGGTGGCGGCGGCCCCGTGGATGAAGATATTGGCGCCGCTGCAGATGCCGGCGACGGCATCGGCCGGGGAGACGGCGCGGGCGGACCAGTCTGGCTGGATTGGGTTCATGGCGTGGATACTGGGCGGCCAATGTGGCAGCGGCCGGCGGAGAAACGAAGCCCGGACTTTGCGCATTATTTGGCAGGAAGCTGCCATGGATTGCCAATGGGTGGAGCCCGACCTCCGGGCGGGCTGTCGCATGTTCGCGGGAAAACCTGCCCGGAGGTCAGGTTCCACCTCAAGCAACGGCCAGACGCGATGTCACCCTAGGCCAGTGCTTCCTTGAAGTGGCGGCGGCACATGGCGACGTAGCGGTCGTTGCCGCCGATCTCGACCTGCGCGCCCTCCTTGACGCCGCGTCCGTCGGGCCCGACGCGGAGGTTCATGATGGCCTTGCGGCCGCAGTGGCAGATGGTTTTCAACTCGATGAGGTTGTCGGCCAGCGCCAGCAGGGCGGCGCTGCCGGGAAAGAGTTGGGCCTGAAAATCGGTGCGCAGCCCGTAACACAGCACGGGTATGCGCAGCTGGTCGGCGATCTCGGTGAGCTGCTCGACCTGCGGGCGGGTGAGGAATTGCGCCTCGTCCACCAACACGCAGGCGACCGGCTGGGCGGCGTGCGCGGCCTTCACGTGTTCAAAGATGTTTTCGTCCGGCGGCAGCGGCAGGGCCTCGGCGTCGAGGCCGATGCGCGACTTGATGCGGCCGCCCGAGCGGGTGTCAACCGAGGGGATGAAGAGCAGCGTGCGCATGCCGCGCTCGTGGTAATTGTAGCTCGACTGGAGCAACGTGGTCGATTTGCCGGCGTTCATCGCCGAGTAATAGAAATAGACTTTCGACATGCGGCCGAGCAAAGGGCCGGGGTGCCAGTCTGGCCAACCAAAAGCCGCACGAGTGTTCGGGGAATAGGACTGACTAGTTATGAAAGTAAGACTATCGAAATAAGTAAGAAAAAGACTTGTAATACAACTATACTCAAGTAATCCATCTTGCATGAAAGCGGGCACAAAATCAGATAACGTATGGTTTACCACCAAGGGACAGGTGGTGATTCCGCTGTGGATGCGAAAGGAATTCCATATTGAAGAGGGCTCACGCGCCGTGGTTGTCGTCACGGATGGGGGCATTTTGTTGCATGGCATTCTGAAGCGCAAGCCGGGCGGCAAATCTTTCACGGAGGAATGGGCGGAGCACAAGAATGAGGAAAGAGCCTTGGAGGAGGAAAACTATGCCCGCCACGGTCCTTGATTCATATGCGCTGGTCGCATTCCTGCGGGAAGAGCCCGGCTCGGAGCTGGTGCGGAAGATACTGGAGAAGGCGGCGGAACGTGATGCCCCCGTGCACATGACCGAGGTGAACTATGCCGAGGCGCAATATATCATCCGGCGCAGAGAAGGGGATGAAGCTTGGGCGGCAATCGCCGCTGAATTGTCCGTGATGCCAATAGAATTTCACCCGGCGGACCGCCGTTTGGCGGACTTGGCCGCCGGATACAAATCAAAGTATAAGCTCAGCCTGGCGGATGCTTGTTACCGGAGATCCGGAATTTAAGGTGCTTGAAAAGGAGTTTAAGATACTTTGGCTGCGCTAATATTTGATCCCTGCAATAATGAAGAACGATCAAATAAAGAAATTGTGCATGGATTTGCTAGTTTCGGATTCTGAGGATGAAGTGATCTCGTTATTGAAGAATGCCGGATTGTGGGAGGATAGTAATCTGTGGCGACTATACGGAGATAAAGAGGGTAATTTCGCGCAGGCGGGAAATCAGCAAGCACTCCCCGAAGCCGCTTTAGTCGAAAAGCTGGTTAATTGCTGCGACGCTAGGCTTATGTGCGAATGTCTTCTCCAAAACATTGGACCGGAATCAGCCGAGGCGCCGGTTAGTGTCAGGGATGCTGTCGCACGTTTCTTTGAAGGCCGACGGGCTGAAAACAACGAGGCTGGCACACTTGCGAACTGGCCAGCGGCAAAACGGCTTGAGC
>LNEH01000138.1 GCA_001464505.1 Verrucomicrobia bacterium Ga0077533 | reverse complement strand
GACAGAGATCGCGCTGCAATGTCCGGTGGCGTGGCGGGGATTCCGGTCGGCCAAGCACAAGCTCGTGCTGAACGCGGATGGAACGCCTTGGTTGTATTTCGACCTGGAGCGTGATCCGCTGGAAATGAAAAACCTCGCCGGGGAGTCGTCCCACGCGCGCGAACTGAAAGAGCTGACCGAGCTGATGTGAGCGGGAGAAAGCTCCAAGCTCCAACATCCAAGCTCCAGAGAATCATAAATAGGAAATCAGAGAAACCAGCCTGGGTGTTTGGATATTACGGTTTCGGGTTTTCTCTGGAGGTTGGGGCTTGGCGTTTGGAGCTTCCACACCGCGTGCGGTGCTATTTCACGCGCCGGCCGTGCTTGATGACGAGATCCACGCGCTGGAGCAGGTTGATGTAGCGGAGGACGTCGCCCTTGACCGCGATGATGTCGGCGTATTTGCCCGCCGAGATGGTGCCGTAATCGGCGTCCACCTTCATCGAGACCGCCGGCCAGTAGGTGGCGGCGCGGATCGCGGTCATCGGGTCCACGCCAAGCTTGTTGACCCAGATGTCGAGCTCGCGCCAGGTGGACTGGTTGTGGAATTTCATCGGGATGCCGGAGTCGGTGCCGATGAGGAGGGTGAGGCCGGCCTTCTGCAGCTGGGCGAACTTGGCGGCGGAGGTTTTGGCGCGCAGCGGCGTGATCTGGTAATAGGCGAGCCAGCCGGGATTCTTGAGGGACTGTTTGATGTCGGCGACGATGTCGGCCGGGACGCCGGCCTGCCAGCCGGTGTCTTCGATGTGCATCGGGTTGGCGACGTTGTATTCGTAATTGAAGAAACCCTCGATGGTCGGGCACCAATACATGGGCCCGAGCGCCATCTTGGCGGTGCGCTCCTGTAGGGCGGCGATGACATCGGCCGGATATTCCGGGGCGGTGGCGAGACCGGTGTGCTCGAAGCGGTCCACGCCATACTTGAGGCCGAGGCGGATCTCATCGGGGCGGTGGGCGTGGGCGACGACGGGGAGCTTGTGGGCGTGGGCCTCGGTCACGACGGCTTCGATCTCCTCGCCCGTCATCTGGTCCTGGTCGATGAGCTTGATGACATCTACGCCGGCCTCGGCCAGTTGCTTGACCTTGGCGCGCGCGTCGGCCGCGCCCTTGATGCCCCAGCGGAAATCCTCGGTGCCGGGGTAGGGCTCATGCTGGATGAAGGGACCGGAGATGTAGAGGGTCGGGCCGGGGATCTCGCCCTGGGCGATGCGGGCACGGACATTGAGGCTGGCGGTGAGGGGCGCACCGAGATCCACGGCGCTGGTGACGCCGGCGTGGAGGAGCTGGGCGGCGGCGGCGGGCATGATCTCCTTTTCAAAGCGGGCCGGGTAGGTCTTGTCCCAATGCGTGTAGTCGGAGTGGCCGAGCAGCATGGTGTGGACGTGCATGTCCCACAGGCCGGGCAGGACCGACAGGCCGCGGCAGTCGATCACCTCGGCCCCGGCGGGCACGGGCAGGGTGTCGGCGGTGCCGACGGCCTTGATGCGTTCGCCATCGATGAGGATGATGGAATTGTTCACGGGTGCGCCGCCCCAACCGTCGATCAGGCGGCCGCCGACGAGCGCGGTGATCCTGGCATCAACCGAGACGAGACTAGCGCCCGCAAAGAGCGTGACGAGCAGGCGACGGGTTTGCATGACGGCAGATTGTCAAGGCGGGCCGCGGGTGAAAGCCAAAACGTGGCGGGCCACGTCCTCAAACGCGGCGACTGACCCAAAGCGCGCCCCGGTGGCGCCCGCAGACCAAACGGGTCTTGAATCCGGGCGCGTCCGGCTGATGTCAACTAATAGTTGACATCAGCGCCCGGGCCACGAGGCGATTAAACGGAGGCGTTACGCGGGTCGTTCCTCAGGATTGCACGCTGAAGTTGCGGGAGATGACGGCCTGAATCTCATCGATCTTCACCGGTTTGGAGAGGTAGTCGTTCATCCCGGCTTCGAGGCAGCGCTCGCGATCACCCTGCATGGCGTTGGCGGTAAGGGCGATGATGACGGGCTGCCGTTCGGGCGAGATGATGGAGCGGATCTGGCGTGTGGCCTGCAGGCCGTCCATCTCGGGCATCTGCACGTCCATGAAGACGAGGTGGTAGTTCCGCTCCCGGAGGGCTTGCACGGCTTCGAGGCCGTTGCCGACCGCGTCCGCGCGATAGCCCATGAGCTCAAGGTAGCGTAGCACGACCTTCTGGTTCACCGGATTGTCTTCCGTGAGCAGGATGTCGAGGGGCAGGGTATCGGCGAGGCGGACCACGCCACCGGAGTTGGCGGTGGAGTCGGCTTGCGGGCCGGGACCGCTGATGACGCGCCGGAGGATGGCGTGCAGCGGATAGGGCTTGATGGGCTTGGCCAGGCGGTTGACCAGAGGATCACCGGTTTCCGGGCGACGGGTGCTGGCCGAGGCGGGGGTTAGCAGAACGATCGGCAGGTCGGGGTAGCGCGCGCGCAGTTCAGCGACGAGCTCCAAGCCGGACCGTCCGGGCATTTCCTGGTCGATGATGGCAGCAGAGAGCGGCACGCTCGCCGCCTGCGTGAGAGCGGCGTCGGCATCCGGAGCCAGCAGGGGATGGACCTTCCAACTGGCGAGGTAATTGGCCAGGGCGGTGCGATTGACAGGGTGGTCATCCACGGCGAGCACCACGCAGCCGTCGGGCAGGGCGGTGTAGAGCGGCGGTGAGGAGTCGTCGGTGATATCCACAACGTTGGTCTGAATGCAGAAATGGAAACGCGAGCCCTGGTCCGGCGTGCTGGTGACATCGATGCTGCCGCCCATGAGCTGGGTGAGGCGGTCGCAGATGGCGAGGCCGAGGCCGGTGCCACCAAATTTGCGTGTGGTGGACGCGTCCACCTGGCTGAAGGGCTTGAAGAGCAGGTCCATCCGGTCGGGCGGGATGCCGATGCCGGTGTCAGTGACGTAGAAATCGAGCAGGATCTTCTCGTCGGCGGGACGCCCGGCCGTGGCGGGGTCGACGGTGACCTCGAGGGTGACGAAGCCGCCCGGGGTGAACTTCACGGCGTTGTTCAGCAGGTTGACGAGGACTTGGCGGAGCCGGGTAATGTCGCCAAGGACGCAGGCGGGCACCCGGGGGTCGATCACATAGGCCAGCTCGACGCCTTTGGCGGCGGCGGAGACGGTGAAGAGGTCGATGGCCTCCTCGACGCACTGCGCGATCTCGAAGGGCTGGCTTTCCAATTCCATCTTGCCGGACTCGATCTTGGAGAAATCGAGAATCTCATTGATGATGGTCAGCAGGGAATCGCCGCTGGTGCGGATGGTGCTGACGTAGTCGCGCTGCTCGGCGCTGAGGTCGGTTTCGAGGAGGAGGCTGGTCATGCCGATGACCCCGTTCATCGGGGTCCGGATCTCGTGCGACATGGTGGCGAGGAAGTCGGATTTGGCGCGGGAGACGGCGTCGGCCTCGGCCTTGGCGCGGCGGAGCTGCTGCTCGATCTCGACGCGCGCGGTGATGTCGGTCTCGATGGCGATGAAGTTCTCGACGTAGCCCTCGTCGTCGAGGACCGGCTGCACGTCAAGGTGGACATGGAAGCGGCGGTCGTTGGTGGCGAGCTGGATGGCGTCAATGGTGATGGGCTCGCGAGAGGTGAGGGCGGCGCTGATGCGGTCGACGGCGCCGGGGTCGGATTCGGGACTGGCCAGCAAGCCAACCAGGGGGTCGCCGTGGACCTCGGCGAGTTTGCGGCCGGTCAGGCGGGTGTAACTGGTGTTGGCCCACTCGATATGTCCGAAAGGATCAGTGATGATGACCGCGTTGTCGGTCTTGCTGGCGACAAGCGAGAGCTTGCGGCTCTCGGCCTGGCTGGCGCGGAGGGCCTCGTCGGTGCGTTTGCGGGCATTGATGTTCTGGACGGTGCCGAGGACACGCCGGGGGGTCTTCGTGGCGGAGAAGGAGATGCATTTGGCACGCAACGCGATCCAGAGCGGCTCGCCGGACCCGTGGACCACGCAATGCTCGATCTCGATGAAGGGTGTCTCGTCGCGGAAGTGGGCGGCGATGACCGCGCGAACCGCGGGCTGATCCTCGCCGTGCAGGAGGTTGAGCCAGCCTTGCCCGGTGGCCGGCATCTCGGCGGGGTTGTAACCGATGAGCTTCCAGATGCTCGGCGTGCAATAGACCTCGTCGGTCTCGACATTCCACTCGTAAACGCCGACCTGGGTGGAGTCGAGGGCGAGGGTGAGGCGTTCGTCGGCGGTCTTGAGACGGGCCTCGGCGCTGCGGCGCTCCTCATTTTCCTTGCGCAGCTGCCCGCTGGTGAATTCGGCGGCCCGCTGGCGGAGACGGGCCGATTGGGCGAGGTTGACGACCAGGCCGAAAAGCAGGCTGACGCCAAGGCCGGCGCCGAGCGTGAATTCGGGCAGGTATTGGCGGTTGGTGGCGATGAAGACCGGGCGCGGGGTCAGGGTGATATTCAGGCGCTGATGGAGGATGCTGTAATAGCCCGACTGGCGGTGGCGTTCGTCGACCGTTTCGTCCGGGGCCAGGGATTCATAGACTTTCAGGTGCTGGTCGGCACCCGGCGGGGCGGTGGGGTTCGCGACCGTGACCGGGCGGTCGATCTGGCTGAAGATCTTGTCGTAATAAACTTCCCCGACGATGAAACCGCGGGCCGGCCCGACGGTGGAGACCGGGATATAAACGGCGAAAGTGGGGGATTGCAGCGGGGTTTCGAGCGGGGCGGCGACGGCGAAACTGTAGGTGCGGCGGGTGGTTTCCACGGCGGTCCGGCGCAGGGGGTCGGCCGAGTGGTCGAATGACGCGGCATCTTCATTGCCGACCCGCGGCCAGAACCAGCGGGTGCGCAAGTCTGCGTCAATCCATTGGATGGAGCGATAGCCGGTGAAATCGTCGAGGTATTCGGCCACTTCTCTTTCCCACTCGGATTGCGGGAGGGAGGATGCGCCGGCCCACCGGCGGGTCTGGCGGGCCAGACTGTCGATCCCGGTCTCGGTTTCACCGCTATAGAGGGCCGCGATGTTGTTGATCGTGAGCTGGGTGGTGCCGTTGGTGTAGCCGAGTTCGCGTTCACGCAGCGCGACCCAGAAGGTGAAGGTCACCGTGAGACTGCAGGCGACGGCCGGAAGCCAGAGCCAGCGCGGCCCGGCGTCGAGGCGGCTGGAGTTGTCGCGTGCGGCCAGCCAGATTTGGGCGCCGCCCAGCACGAGGAGGAGCAAGGCGGTGTGCGGTCCGAGGCGCGCATAAGAAATCCAAAACTCGACGCCATTGAGGCCGGTGCGGTAGGCGGCGAGGCCGGTCAAGCCGTAGCCGGCGCAGAGCGAGCCAAGCAGCGCCAGCAGGATGGGCCGGCGCGTGTCATCAGGCCGGGCGGCCAGCCACATGAACAGAAACCCGCTGAGCATCAGCACCGATGAGAGTGCCAGGGGCATGCGCGCCACATCCGGCCCGACTACGACGCGGTCATGGTCCACGAGCAAATCGTCGATGCCGAAATCCAGGTTGAGCGGGCTTTGAATGAAGGTGGCCGAGGCCAGCAGGGCCGCGATCGAAGCGAGGGCCAGGCCGGTGCGCCGCCAGCCGAGGGTCAGGGCGAACGGGACCAGTCCAAGCAGCAGGAAACAGGCGCAGGCATTGGCCGGCAGCACGGCATCATAAGAGCGTGGTTGCACGAAGCGCAGATCGCCGGTCCGCCAGCTCCACCAGCCCACCACCCCATACAGCACCAGTGCCGCAAACGGCATCAGATAGCCGTGGGCCAGCGGATGTGGCCTGAGTCGATTCGGGAGGAGCGGCATGGGCGTTGCTCAGCTGGTTAGCGGTGCGCCTTTCGGCTGGCAATGGTTTAAGGGGTGTTCACCCAGCCCGGCCGGGAGGAGGCAAGACGACTGCTGTGACGGGTTTAACTCTTCGGTGGGACCGGTTTCCCGGGATCGGAGGGTGGCACTGAGGACGGGGCTGCCTTCGTCTCCGCGGGTGATTCGGGGTGGGAATTTGAGCCACCGACGACGATGGACCAGACGGGGTCGGTTATCGGACCACTGAGGTTGAGTTCCAGGATGCTGGTGAGCGGATTCAGGACGATGCCGATGGCGGCGGTGAGCAGATTGAGGTTGTCCTCGTAAGGCTTGAACCGGGCCGTGAAGTCGAGCGCTTTGGTCGCGAACGTGAAATTGCCCCGGGCGTCGATGACCGCGCTGGGTCCGGTGATTTTTAAATCCGGAAAGAACAACCGCCCTTGCTCCAGGCGGAAAGCCGTGTGCGCGGCGTCCAGTTTCAAGGACGAGAATCTCAGCGACAACCCGCTGAGCACCTGCGAGAGCAGGCCAAAGAGGTGGACCTCGCCCAGTTCAACGCCGGTGAGCACGGCGTTGCCATTGCCCGTGAAGCTCGCGAGCTCGCCGGGCTGGCCCGCGGCAGACAGGCCGACATCCAGCCGCCCACCCTCGGCGCGTTTCATGAACTTGCTGTCCGCCACGGAGACGGGTTCCGCGCCGGTGAGATTGGCCTGATACTCCTCCACGGCGCGGATGGTGCGGGCGAGATCCGCGCCATTGAGGTAAACATCAAAGCCCAGCCGCCGGTAATCCGCGGGGCCGTAGACCGCGGCCTTGCCCGAGCCTTTGCCGCCCGCCGCGGTGAACTCAAGGGTGTCGAGCCGCACATCGTTGCCGGTGACACCGCCGGTGACGCGGGCAGCGTCGAGGGGAAAACCATAATAGTGCAGCCGGCCATTGGCCACGCCCGTGAAGCTGTAGTTGGCCGTTGTCCCCAGCGTGCCCTGCGCATGCACCTGGGGCGGGGTGGTGAAGCGCAGACTGGCCAGGACGTCATCCGCCCGGCCCTCGAGCATCCGGCCCAGGACCGCGGGTTCAGCGTTGCTGTCGAAATCAAACTCGAACCGGTTGGTGGCCCGCGAACCCGGTTCGGCCAAGCGCTTGAAACTGCCGGTCAGCCGTTGCGTGCCGCCGGCGCGGGTGGCGGCGACGGTCAGTCCGTGGGTGAAATTGGGCCGGAGGAAAATCAGGGCATGCGTCTGCTCAAAATCGCCGCCCCACACCTTGGCGCCCTGGGCGTCGCTGCTCCCGAAATACGTGGTGCGGCTCGGATCTTTCCAACGACCGGCGAGGTCGATCTCCGCCGTGGGGGGTGCGATGGGGAAGGCAAAGCGGGTGTTCCAGAAATCCAACCACCAGTCGCTGCGGAACCAGCCGTTGATTTCGACCGGCCGCAACTGTCCGGCGAGCAGCATGCGGTAATCGGTGGTCGCCAAATCCATCCAATAGGAGCCGCGGGCAAAATTATCGCCCAGCTCCACCCGCGCATCGCGGGCAAGAAAACTGGCGCCCATCAGGTCAATCCGGCCGCGGGCGGCGGTTATCCTCACGCCGCGGGAGTCGAGCCGCCGCGCATCCACCCGGCCGGTGAGCCGGGCGAAGCGCCAGCCGGGATCCAGCACGGCCTCGGCGCGAAACCACAGCGGGTCGCCAAAGACAAAATACGGCGCGGCGCGCGGCGTAATCCGGGGCAGCACCCGGTTGATCAGCTCGTGGGCCACGCGGCCCTCGGCGCGCACCCGGGCGCTTCGCGCCTTCAGCTGCGCGTCGACCTCGGCGGCGAGGAATTCCCCGCTGATTTGCGCCGCGACCGTGGTCTGCGCCTCGGGCCAGCGGTGGAGGTCGGCGCGCAGCACGGGACCGAGCGCGACGAGATCGGGTGCCGACAGCATCCCGGCCGCGACCAGGGCCTCGCGCGGGCGGGCGGAAAAATTGTCCGGCTGGACATCGATCGTGCAGATGGCGCGCACGATCTCCGTCCGGTAGTTCTCCTGGTAACGGGCGTGGCGGGCGGCGGCGTGCAGGCGCAGCGGGCGCGGTTCCCCGCCGCCGAGCCGGAGGGTCCCGGTGGCGGCAAGGGGCCCAAGGGTGAGGGGCAGGCCCCCCGGCCGGTCTGCACTCGTGGCGGTGAGCAGCAACTGCGCGGTGTTGCCGATGCCCGGCACGCTTTCGAGACGGACTTCAAGGCTGGGTTGCGCAAAGGCGTCCAACTGGGGCAACTGGAGCGCCAGCTGCCGGCTGAGCTGCAAAAATCGGCCGACGATCTCGTCGGGGGTGAGGGCGGCGGCACCGGGGACGCGGGGCGGCGGTGTCAGTTCGCCTTGCGCAGTGACCGTCAGCCGACCGACGCGGCCGGTGAACTGATCCACCAACCAGCGCTGGTCCTCATGCCGGACAACCAGCACCACCTCGCGGATGAGCGGTTCGACGGCGCCGCTGGGCGAGAGCATGGCGGGGAGCTGGAGCGCGGCGCCTTCCAGTCGGATTTCGTCGGGAATTGTCCGGCCGGCCAGCACCGACCAGAATTCACGCCGCAGATAAAGCAGCCGGCAGGTGAGCAGCGGTTCCTCGAACTGGCGGGAGCGAAACTGCACATCCTCCAGCAGCACGATGCCGGTGGGGTCAAGGCGCGCGCGGCCGAATTTAAGCGTGAGTCCGGCCTTGGCCAGCTCCGCCTCGGCGCGCCGGAGGATGAAGTCGGGCACGGGCAGTTCCCGGACCGTCGCGATGTAGCCGAGCGTGAGCAACGTGGCCCCGAGCATGAGCCACACCGCCCAACACGCCAACGTGGCCCCGCACGAGACGCAGAAGCGCAGCACAGTGGAGGCGGGCTTTGGTTTGGCGGGCATGGGCTGGGCTGTAGCGGCGGTCTATGACCGCCGGCATTGGGTGGGATGAAAATCGGCGGAAGCCAAAACGACTTGTAGCGGCGCCCTAGACCGCCGATACAGCCTTCGTTTCGATGGGCATGGTCAGCGGAAAGTCAGCTCATGAATCCTGCCTTGATTGGGCCAAGTCTCCGGAGAGACAGCCAATCCGGCGCGAACCGGATTGGCTGCCACGTAATTCCACTTCTCTTCGTAAGAGTCCGCAGAACGCATGACATGGTCGAAAAACCCCTTTTGCCAATGGGGGGAAGCAATCCCTGCCAAGCGCCAGGATCTCGAAAGGGTATTCTTGAGCGACTTCACCCAATCGGACCAACTGATGCTTTCTGGAGCAAAGGTGACAAACAGGTGAAGGTGGTCAGGCATGAGAACGTAGCGTCCGACAAAGGCCCTGTGGCCAGCGCCGTTTTGGCAGTAGTGGGTGAAGGCTTCGTGTGCGGTAAGCTGAGCGAGAATGGTTTTCCGTTCAAATGAGCAGAGCGTGACAAAATAGAGCGGGTGTTTGAGATGGACGCGGGCAAGACGGCTGAGGCGTGGTTTGTGCATACATCGGGTGAACGGCGGTCATAGACCGCCGCTACAGGTCAGGGCTTGCCGGGCACCGCGGACGGCGGCTCGGTCTTGGGCGGTGCAGCCGGATCCTTCGCCGGTTCAACGGGCTTCGGCGCCGGCTCGTTTTTGGCCGGGCCGGGGTCGTGTTTTTCGACGTAGGTGAGGGTGAAAATCGCATCGAGCATCTCCTGCGTGACCTCGAAGACCACGCCGCCGAAATCCGCCGTGCCCGCGAACATCGTGGCGCCCCCCAACCGCTCGGTAAAGTAAAGCAGCAGGGTGGAGTTTTGCGCGGTCCCGCCGCCGCCGGGGAAGGTGGCGCTGGCTTCCAGCAGATATTTCCACGGTTGCGGGCCCGACGGGGTCTCGGCGTGGTCGGGCGTGAAGGTGCCGGCGGTGAAGGCCTTGGCGTTCAAGGTGCGAATCTGCTCGATCAATGAGGCCAGCACCTGGCGGCCCTTCTCGGAGATCTTCGCGGTGGCGAGTGATTCGGACGTGAGGGCGACCTCATTGCTGACGGTGAAGACGAGATCATTGGCGGGCAGGGTGGAAAGCTTGATGCTGGTGAGGGGGACTTCTCCGGGCAGTTTGCGGAGGGCGCGCAAGCGGTAGTGGCGCGCCGCGACGGGCGTGTCGTCGAGAATGTCGGGGAGGATTTGGTAAACAAACGGCGCATTGGTTACGCGGGCGAAGGCCTCGCCGGGTTTGTCGGGGGAGATGCCGACTTGCAACGTGAGGAAGGAAGGTTCTTTGCCGAGCGGGCCGCCCCCATTGCTGAGACTAAGGGTGATTTCCCGTTCGGGGCGGTTGAAGCCCCAGTTTTCGAGATCGGAGGCGGAAGGGGCGTCACTCAGGTATTTGGGCGAACCGGGCCGGGCCTCGCGGGCGGTGAGTTCGTTGAGTTTCTCCAGGAATCCGGCCACGACGCCGGGATCGGCGGCGATGGTCTGGGGGGCTGAGCCACTCACGCGCACGACGGCCTGCCAGCCTTGGCCGCCCTCGAGTTTCTGAAGGCTGAGTTCGGGCTGACCGGGCGCGCCGAGGGTGAATGCGGTGACCGTGGCAGGTTCGAAGTCGAGGATGCGGGGATCGCGCAGCTCCTCTTGCGCGGCTCGCAGCACATCAAGCAACGGCTGGGGGACGACGGTGGTGAAGACCACCGCCTGGTCTTCCATTTTGGCGAAATACTCGGCCTCGACGACCGGGGCTCCCTCTCGCGGCGGCACGGCGGCGCCGGTGGCGTTGCCCAGCAGCAGGGTCTCCCGCCGGGCGTTGCCCTCGAGGGTGATGCGGAGCGCGGGCGAGTTGAGTCCGGCGCGCTCGAGGTCGGTGTCGCGGGGCTCAATGAAATTTTTGGCGGTGAGGGCGTTCACCGCGTTGATCGTCACCTCGACCGCGGACTTGCTGGCCCGGGCGTTGATGGGCGCCTCGAAGGCCCAGCGCGCGGCGCTGTCGCGGCGGAGCCGGACCTTGAGATTGGCGGGTGCCGCGGTCTGGACGTTGAGGGCGCGGACTTCGAATACCGGCACGCTGAAGATGGTGGGGGCGCGCAGGGTGTCGAGCGGCAGGCCGATGCTTTCAGCGAGGCTGCGGTTGACGACATGGATGCGGGTGCCGTCGGGCGAAAGAATGTAGAGGCGGTTGCCGACCGCGGTGACATCGCCAATCTTCGTCGTGTAGTTCTTGCCGGCCGACTTGAACTGGATTGTGAGGGCGGGGTCGGCGAGTCCGTAATCGGCCAGGGAGCGCCCGCTTTGGGCCAGTTCGGCGACGGCAAAGCTGGTTTCGTGTTCGAGGAGCTGCAGCGTGTTGATGATGCCGGCGAGGGCGTTGGGGTCGGCCGGCCATTCGTAGGGGGCGGCGAGCCACCAGGAGCCGGTGCGTTTTTCGAGTTTCACCGTCTCCCCGGCGCGGTTGCTGCGGGTGAGCGCCTCGATGGTGGCGACCTCGGGGCCGTAAACGCGGCGGCGGGCCTCGAGGGTTTTCAATTCGTCGATGCGGGGCTTGTCGTAGAAATAAATATACGCGAACAGGACGACGTTCAGGAAGAGGAGGACGACCGTGACTTTGGAGCGCATGGGAGGAAGGGCTGAAGGGCTGAAAGGCGGAAGGGTGGAAGGGCGGAAAGATGAGGCGGAAGGGCTGGAGGGAGGAGAGGAGACCGGCGAAGGTTTCTAATTTCAGCTCTTCAGTTATTCAGCCTTTCAGTCCTTCAATTGCGCCGCGTCCAGTAAACAAAGATGCCGAGCAAGGCGACCACGCCGGGCACGACGAGGAACAGGCCGAGACGGAGGCGGACGAGTTCCTCCTGGCTGAGGGAGAGCTGGAAGCGCTCGATGGGGCGGGCGGGGATGTTCAGCTGGGTGTCGCGGTCGGCCGCCCAACTGACCGTGTTGAGGAAGAGGGGGAAATTGCCGCCGTTGATGATGCGGTTGTTGGTGACAAGGTCGGCGGTGCCGAAGACGGCCAGACGGCCACCGAGCACGCTGAGCGGGAGATTGGCAGGCTTGAGCCGCTCGGAGATGACGAGCACGCCGAGGCCGTTGCGGTGCCGGAGATCCTGACCAGGGGTGTAGGTTGAGTCGCGGAGGCGATAGCCGCTTTCCCCCCAAGCGGTGGGACTGCTGGCTACGAGGGTCTTCACGCTGAGGCCGTCGTCCGGCGACCGGCCGATGTCCTCGCTCACGACGCGGGTCGGGCCGACTAAGGGGAAGAGGGCATTGTCGATCAACACCTGGGTGATGGGATGCGGGAGGAAATGGCGCAGCAGCAGTTCGCCGTTGTCGGTGATGGACTGGCGGTCGGTGTCGTAAATGACGTTGTCGTAGACGAGCACGCCCCAGTCAAAGAGCAGATTTTCCAATCCGAATTGACGGGCCGGGTCGACGAGGAGGATGACGCGGCCGGCGCGGGTGGTGAGGTAATTGCGCAACAACTCCTCTTCGAAGGGCAGGAAGCGGCTCTGCGGCGAAGGGACGATGAGCAGGGCGGCGTCATCGGGGATATGTTTGTTCA
Source organism: Verrucomicrobia bacterium Ga0077533 (assembly GCA_001464505.1). Lineage (GTDB taxonomy): Bacteria > Verrucomicrobiota > Verrucomicrobiia > Opitutales > Opitutaceae > Lacunisphaera. Next base: position 17,921 of record LNEH01000138.1, on the reverse strand, counting down.
GGCTGAGGTTTATGCTTTCAATGTCGTAGTTCCGCTGGCGCAGCTGGTCACGCAGCTGCGAGAGGCCGCGGGCGCCATCGACGCTGTCGGGCGACATCTCCCCGTGGCCGCCGAGGAAATAGATTTTTTTCTTTTCGGCACTGGAGACATCAAGGATGGCGGCGGTGATCGCGGCCTCGCCCTTGAAGGCCTCGCGGCTGATCTTTTTCCTGATGAGGTAGAGATCATCGAGCAGGAGCCGGCGGACATGCCCGTCGCTGGCGAGTTGGACGACATTGGGCTGGTCGGCGACGCCGAGCGCCTCGGCTTCGCGGCGGTTCTGATAGACATCGACAAAGCGGACGCGGAGCCGGCCCTTGCTTTTGCCGCTCGTGGCGTAGGTGTATTCGCGCAGCAGGGCGCTGATGTCGCGGAAAGCCTGGGCGATCTCCTCGCTGTCGGCGCTGTCGGTCAAGGTGACGGTGATCGCCACATCCCGTTCGACCCGCTCCAGGTAAGCCCGGGTCTCGGGCGAAAGCGAGTGCCGGCGGTTGGCGGTGACGTCGAAGCGCCACGCGTGATTGAGCGCGATGTAATTGAGCCCGGCGAACAGGGCGAGGAACAGCAGGGCCTGCAGCAGCAGGTTGATGAACCGGATCCAGCGGGCCGCCCGGAAGCTGTCGGCAATGTTCATGGCTCAGCCATTGAGCAGCTTCGCCTCGACCCCGAGGATGCTGAAGATGAGGGCCAGGGTGGAGCCGGTCAGATAATAGAAAAGCTGCCGGGTATCGACGACCCCACGGGTGAAGTCCTCGACGTGGGTGGAAATCTGCAGCGACTCCAGGGCGCCCTTGAACGGGCTGAGCGTGGAGCTGTTGAGGGCGCTGAGGTCGCCGAGGTAGCGCGGCCCGAGGATGACGATGATGAGCAGGACGACCGTGAAGATGCCCGCCACCGGCTGACTGCGGGTCATGGAACTGGCGAAGATGCCGATGCTGATGAAGAGCAGGCCGCTGATGGCGATGAACAGATAGCCGCCGATGAGCGGGCCGGGGTCGAGACCGCGGAGGTCGCGGGCGTGGAGTTGCAGGATGTAGTGGAAGCCCAGCGTCGAGACCCAGAGCACCAGGTAGAAGAGGTAGGCGGCGGTGAATTTGCCCAGCACGACCTCGGCGGTGTTCACCGGCGTGGTGAGCAGCGTCTCGAGGGTGCCCTGCCGGCGTTCGTCGGCGATGGTCTTCATCGTGAGCAACGGCACCATGAAGAGCACCGGGAACCAGAAGAACTGGAAAAACACGACGGCGGGCGGCGTCTCCTGCGGGGATTTGCTGTAGATGTCGAGGATGCTGGCGAAGATGAAACCCATGACGCCAAGGAAAAACACGGCCGCGATGTAGGTGCTCGGGCTGTAGAGCAGCGTGCGAACCTCGTGGGAAAGGATGGTGAAGTAGTGGCGCATGGCGGACAAAAAACTGAAGGACGGAATGGCTGAAGGGCTGAAGGAAGGCCGGTTGGGTTATGAATTTGGCAGGGGTAGGTTTGTTTTCAGCTTTTCAGTCTTTCAGTTTTTCAAGCTTTCAAAACTTCGGCAACGGGGCGCGGCTGTCGCCGTTGACGGGTTTGTCGGGCAGGCGGGCGTCCCAGCTGCGGCGGGTGGCGGCGAGGAAGACGTCCTCGAGCGTGGGCTGGGTCCGGCCGAGCGAACGGACGCGGTAGCCGAGGGCGGGCAGCGCCGTGAGGAGTTTTTCGCCGAGATCGGCGGTCGACTCGGTCACCAGGGTGGCGGTGCAGAAGCCGTCCGCCGCGCCATCCCCGCGCGAGGCGACCCGCAGCGTGGGCTCGATGTCCTTCAGGTGCGCGGCGAGGGCGTCATGGTCGCCGGCGAACTCGACTCGTGGCGCAGGTCGGCGGGCGAGCCCTGGGCGACGATGCGGCCGCCGTTGATGATGAGCACGCGGTCGCAGGTGGCCTCGATTTCGGGCAGGATATGGCTGGAGATGATGACGCTCATCCGGCCGCGCAGGCTGGCGATGAGGTCGCGCACGATGATGATCTGGTGCGGGTCGAGGCCAATGGTCGGCTCGTCCATGATGATGACGGCCGGTTCGGCGAGGATGGCCTCGGCGATGCCGACGCGCTGCTTGTTGCCCTTGGAAAGGCGGCCGAGGATGCGGTGCCGGTTGCGCTTGAGGTCGCAGAGCTCGAGGACTTCGTCGATGCGGGCCCGGAGCTTCGCGCGCGGCATCTCCTTGAGCCGGCCGCGGAACCAGAGGTATTCGGAGACACGCATGTCGTCGGGCAGCGGGTTGTTTTCCGGCATGTAGCCGACATGGCGCTTGGTGGCCTCGGGCTCGCTGGCGACGGGATGGCCGCAGATGCGGACGGAGCCGGAGTTGGCCGGCAGGTAGCCGGTGAGGATGCGCATGGTCGTGCTCTTGCCCGCGCCGTTGGGGCCGAGCAGGCCGACGATCTCGCCGCGCTTGACGGTGAAACTCAGGTCGTTGACGGCGGTGAGCGCGCCGTAGGTTTTGACCAGATGGGAGACCTCTATGGTGATGTCGGGAATTTCGGCCATGCCGCGGGGATATTTAGACGGAGAATCCGTCCCGCGAGCAAGCCTAGCGTATCAGGCCGCGGGAGTGGACTCCCTGGCCAAAGTGACCTCCCCGGCGCGGAAGCGTTCCGACCGGCCGGAGTTCAGGCGGACGATGAGCGAGCCTTCGTCGTCGATCCCGGTGGCGGTGCCGACGACGGTGCGGGTGCCCTGCGTGACGCTCACCGGCCGGCCGCGGAGCACATCGTAGCGTTTCCACAGCCTGGCAAACTTGTCGCGATGGGCCCCTTCGATGAACTGGCCGTAGGCCGAGAGGATCCGGCCGGTCAGCGCCGCGGCAAAACGGTTGAGGTCCAGCGGGGCGCCGGTGGCTTCGGCGAGCGAAGTGGCGGTGCGCGCGACGTCGCGGGGGAGGCCGGCGGTGCGGCCGTTGAGGTTGAGGCCGAAGCCGAACACGAGGTCGCGAACCTGGTCGGCGTCAACGCGGGCCTCGGTGAGCATGCCGCCGGCCTTGCGGCCGTTGACGAGGAGATCATTGGGCCACTTGAGGCCGGGCTCGATCTTGGCGAAGTTGGTGACGAGTTCGCAGATGTTCAGTCCCATCCAGAGGGTGAAGTCCTGCAGGCGGGCGGGCTCGAGCCGGGGGCGAAAGACAAAGGTGCTGTAAAGGTTACCGGCCGGCGGACTGTGCCAGATGCGACCGCGCCGGCCCCGGCCCTCGGTCTGGGCACCGGCGAAGATGACCAGGGGCATGGCGGCGCCGGCGGCAAGCAGGCGCTCGGCCTCGCTGTTGGTGCTGTCCACCGTGTCGAGGCAGACGAGGTGCGTTGGGCGCAGACGGCCGCCCAGGTAGGTCTGCACCAACGCGGCGTGCAGCGTATCCGGGGTTTTGAGCAGGCGGTAGCCGCGGCCACGGCGGGCCTCAAAGACAAACCCTTGCCGCGTCAGTTTCTGCAGTTGCATGCAGACGGCGGCGCGCGAGATGCCGAGCAATTTGGCCAGCCGGGTGCCGGAGACCGTGCCGGCGTCGGCGGCGAGGAGTTCGCGGAGGATGGTGACTTCAGTGGCGGACACGGCGTGCAAGAGACGGCAACGCTCAACTTTCAACGCGGAACACTCAACGTTCAAGTGCGCGAGGCGGAGGGTAGGGGCTGAACGGGTAGAGCGCACCGGCCCGGTGCGCCGCGGCGGAGCGGGCCGCTCCGCCCTACCACACAACCTCCACCTCAAGGCAATTTCACGGCTTGGTCGCGGCTTCGCGCAGGGCCTTGGCATTGGCCGGGTCGGTCAGCTCGGCCGCCCGGGCAATCGTCATGACATCGCTCATGAACTGCCGCTTCTGGGCGATATTGTATTCCTCGCGGGCGCGATCCGCCGCCGAGATGCCGAAGAGTGGCAGCGTGAACTTGTTCAGGAAACTGCGATCAAACGGGCCTTGGGGCCGAGGATATCTATTTCGCCCAACCGCGGGCGGGGCCGCTGTTTCACGGTCATCTTGGGCAGCTCCAGGATTTCGGCGTTGGGCTCCTCGGCCGGTTTGGCCTCGGCGGGAGGGGAGAATTGGGGCCGGGCGGCCGCCAGCAGCTTCTCCGCCTCGGACTGGGACAACGGCGCCGGCGCGGCCGGGGCGGACTGGTCGGCGGGGGCATCTTCCGCGCGAACCGTCACGGCTAGGAGAGTCAGCACGAGCCCGAGGAGTGGCGCCGGGGATTTCATCAGAAGGAAAATGAAGGCAGTTGGGTGAACCTCTCCAGAACAAAATTCACGGGAAATGTTTCCACTTTTTCGCAATTATTGAGAATCGCACAATCAACTGACGAAATTGCTGCGAGGGGTAGGGCGGAGCGGCCCGCTCCGCCGCGAGGGCAATATCACGTTCTCGGCGCACCGGGCCGGTGCGCCCTACCTGTCAGGCTATCATGTGATCCTCAGTATCACCGTGCCCGCCTCCGCAAAAAAACCGGCCCCCAGGCGGGGCCGGCTCGAAGTTGCGCGGGAGTTGCGCTCAGGTCTTCGCTTCAGGCTTCACCCGGAAGAAGAACGTGAGCACAGCGCCGGCGAGCGTGAAGCAGACAACATCGTGCAGCATGGTCATCAGGTGCCAGCCCCAGTCCTGCTGCCACCAGATGGCCTGGCCGCCGTTGGCGAACAGGGTGACCAGCACGCCCGTCACCACGCAGAATTTGAAACGACAGGAGTTGCAATCCTGCCCGCCGAAAGACTTGTGCAACAGCAGGGCGAGCAGCAGGCAGGTGACAAACTCCAGCGCGAAGCCCTTCGCCATGACGGCCGGGTCCATCGCCTTGATGTGGCCTTTCTTGATATGCACCGTGGCGAGCGGACCGCGGGCCGTGAGTTCGCCCATCTTTTCCGGAGTGTTGCGTGGATCGGGCACGATGTAGGTGCCGTCGGCCGGGAAGAGCTGGTTGAGCGCCGGGCCGACATCTGCGACCGTGCCGAGCGCCTTGTAGGGGATGCCGCTGAGGCCGTAGTAGATGAAGCCCCAGAAAAACATGGCCAGGGCGGCGAGGAACGGAGCAACGAGGAAGCGTTTCATGATGGGTAGGGTGATCACGGTTGAACCAACACTAGCAGCCACCAGTTGTGTGGGGCGAGTAAGGCGGGCGTCCGCGTAAAACACAATGGCGAACTCCCCGGCGTGATTTCGGAACCTGTTTGGGCTGGCAAGGTTCCGGTCCGCCCGGCATCAGTTGTCGACAATTACATGCCGGCAAAACCACAGGCCGTTCAGATGACGAAGACCGAAAGCTCAACGCCCAACGTTTACTTTTAACGCCCAAGTGAACGAACCCAAACCAATGCATTTACCACGGATGACCGGCCGCCGCCCCGGCGCTATGGCCCGGCAAGCGCTGAAGCATCCGGATGTAGGGGCGCAGTCTTGCTGCGCCCTTCGTTGTCGGCAACACGGGCGAGGGCGCAGCAAGACTGCGCCCCTACTGGACTCTGCGATATTCGTGCGCTCCGCATTTATTCAATCATGAGCGCCGCCGGCAAAGCCGTCTTCCTCAGCTACGCCTCGCCGGCCTTCGCCAACCGCCGTCGCTGCGCTCTGGCAAGACAAGAGGCTATGGCCGGCAGGCAGGATGCCATACCCTTCGGAGGTGACGTCCAATGAGCGAGGGCACAAAGGCAGTATTTCTCTCGTATGCTTCACAAGATGCGGAGGCGGCGAAGCGCATCTGTGACGCCCTGCGCGCCGCCGGCGTCGAGGTGTGGTTCGACCAGAGCGAGCTCGTCGGCGGCGACCAGTGGGATGGGAAGATCCGGAAACAGATCAAGGACTGCGCGCTGTTCGTGCCCATCATCTCCGCGGCGACGCAGGCGCGGCTCGAGGGCTATTTCCGGATCGAATGGAAACTTGCTGCCCAGCGCACGCACGCGATGGCCGACGAGAAGGCGTTTCTCCTGCCCGTCGTGATCGACGACACGAGCGACGCCGAAGCGAAGGTGCCGGCGGAGTTCAAGGCGGTGCAATTCACCAAGCTGCCCGGCGGGGAGACGCCACCTGCATTTGCCGCGCGGGTGCAAAAGCTGCTGGGCGGCGAGGCTGTGGGAGGGGCTTTACGCCCCGACAGCAACGCCCGTGCAGCCGAGTCGGGGCATAAAGCCCCTCCCACCGCAAACCTCCAACCCCGCGCCCGCCCCTGGCTCGTGCCAGCCATTCTCGGTGCGGCCGCGATTGGCGCGCTGGTAGTCTGGCAGCCGTGGCGGCACTCGTCCTCGGTCGCGCCCACCAGTGCCCCGGCCCCGGCACTTCCCACTGGTTCCGCCGAGATCTCCCGTATCCGCGCGCGGCTCATCCCCGACCGCTGGCAGAAGGGCGACCTCGAGGCCCTGTCGCCGACTCTGGACCGGCTTATCCAGGCCAATCCCGAAGATTCGGATGCGTGGGCGCTCCGCAGCATCACCAACAGCCTGCAGGTCACGCGCAACATCGATTCAGGCACCAAACCGCTCGTGGCCGGCAAGGCCGCCGCCGAGCGCGCCCTGCGCCTTGCACCCGACTCGCCGCTCGCCGAGCTGGCGCTCGGCATGCACCTCAATGCGATGATCAGCCGCGGCGGCGATCCGATGGCGGGCCGACCGCACGTGAGCCGCGCCGTGGCGGCACTGCCGCCGGATGCCCTCACGCGCTACGCCGACCTGGTCACTTCCTGGCAGGCCTACGATGCCGATGTCACCAAGCGCATCGCCGATGCGTGGCTCGCCACCGAGCCCAATGCCCCCTATCCCTGCTGGATCCTGGCCCAGTATTATATCACCCAACGCCGGCCGATTGACGCGGAGAAATGGGCGGAGACCGCGACCGCCGATCAGAACATCACCGGGACCCGGGCGCGCTACACGCTGTTCGAATCCAGCTATTATTTGCGCGCTGATCTGGCGGCGGCCAAGGCGGCGCTCGACCGCGTGCCGCCCGGGGCCCGCGCGGTGCATCGCGTCATTCACGCACGCTGGCTGCTCGCGATGGCCGGGCAACGCTGGGATGAGGCGTTGCAGGAACTCGCCCGCGTGCCCGAGCCCATGCTCTACGATCGCACATATCACGGCCCCCGCTCGCTGCTCGCCGGTCTGGCGCATCAACGCGCGGGCCGGGCCGACGCCGCCCTCGGCCAGTTCCGCGAGGCGGAACGCCTGTTGCGGTCGGAACTCGCCACCGACGCCGACAACGAGGAGCTGCATCTCGTGCTGGCCCTCACGCTCGCCTGTGCCGGCCGCGCGGCCGATGCCCGCGGTGAAATTGGATTTGTCGAACCGCTGCTGAAGGGCCGCGCCCCGAGCATTTACTGGGGGTCGCAGGTGATTGCCCTCGCCCAAACCTACGGGGTGCTCGGTGACTACGGGCCCATGGCGGACTGGCTGCGAAAACTGTTCGTCCTGCCCAATGGTTTTCCGTTCACGCCGGCTTCGCTGCGGCTCGACCCGCGCTTCGCCGGCATGTTGGCGGCGCCGGAAATCCAGGCCTTACTCAAGGAGTTTGCCCACCTCGACTCACCGGCCAAAGCCGACGTTGCAGCGCCAGCCGTGGACGACAAATCCGTCGCCGTGCTGGCGTTCGCGAATTTGAGCGACGACAAGGGTAACGAATATTTCTCCGACGGCATCAGCGAGGAGCTGCTCAACGTGCTGGCCAAGGTGCCGGGCCTCAAAGTCTCGGCGCGCACGTCGGCCTTCCATTTCAAGGGTAAGGACACGCCCATCCCCGAGATCGCGCGCCAACTCGGCGTGGCCTACGTCGTCGAGGGCAGTGTGCGCAAGCAGGGCGACAAAGTCCGCATCACCGCCCAGCTCATCAAGGCGGCGGACGGGTTCCACGTGTGGAGCGACACCTTCACGCGCGATTTGAAAGACATTTTCGCCGTGCAGGACGAGATCGCCGGCCTCATCGCGCAGCAGTTGCAGCTCAAGTTCAGTGAATCGTCGCGCGCGGCGAAGCAGGTGAATCCGGAGGCTTACCGGCTTGTGCTGGAGGGGCGGCATTTCTGGCTGCAGCGGACGGAGGAAGGTTTCGTCCGCGCTGAGGCGGCATACAAAAAAGCATTGGAGTTCGATCCGCAGTTTGCCCAGGCCCGCGCCGGGCTGGCAGATGTCTGGTCCATCCGCGCTTGGTATAAGCTGATCGGCGGGAACCGGCAGGTCGGGGATGATCTTTCTCGCGCGCACACGGAAGTCCGGCTCGCCATCCAAATCGATCCTTCGCTGGCGGAGACCTATGCTACTCTGGGGGCGGTGCTGTTCAACCAGCGCAAGTTTTCTGAAGCGACCCAGGCGTTTCAAACTTCCCTGCGATTGAATCCCAACTACGGCTTCGCGCATCACTGGTATGCTCAGATGCTTTTTGCCGAAGGCCGACCGAAGGAAGGGTTGATGGAGTTCGATCGGGCCATCAGCGCCGATCCGCTGGCGTTCATCTCCCTGGCCTCCTATGCCGTCTTTCTCTCCAATTTCGGACTCTATGAAGAGGCCTTGGCCATGAATGACCGGGCCATCGCCCTGCGCCCGGCCATGTTTGTCCCCGCCATGGGCCAGAGGGCCAATATCCTGCTCAATCTGGGCCGGAAGGAGGAAGCGCTCGCCATCGCCCGCTCGGTCGTGCAGCACGCATCGGTGCAGCCGCGTTGGTGGATGGACGGCACGGTGGTCCAGGTGTTGCGGGCCACCGGCCAGCAGCAGGAGGCGGAAGCCCATGCGGCCCAGCTTTTGCAGACACTGCCGCCGGACAACATGGTCCGCGGTTATGTGCTGGCCGGAGTTGGGCGTCCCGCGGAGGCGTTTCAGCAGTTGCTCGCGACAGGACTCGATTCGTCGATGATCTTCTCGTTTATCTACGACTCATTCTGGGACGAGGTCCGGAAGGACCCACGGCTGCCCGAATTGCTGGCCAAGCTAAACCTCGTGGAGGAATACCGGCGCGGTCGCGAGGCCTTGGCGCAAATAAGGCAAGAGCGGGAGCGGAAATAATGAGCGAGCTCACCAAAGCCGTCTTCCTCAGCTACGCCTCGCAAGACGCGGAGGCGGCGGCGCGTATTTGTGAGGCGTTGCGACAGGCCGGCGTCGAGGTGTGGTTCGACCAGAGCGAACTCGTCGGAGGCGATGCGTGGGACCAGAGCATTCGCAAACAGATCAGTGAGTGCGCGCTCTTCATTCCGGTTCTCTCGGAAACCACCCAAGCGCGACGGGAGGCCTATTTCCGGTTGGAATGGAAGCTGGCGGATGAGCGCACGCACCTGATGGCGGAGGGCACGCCGTTTCTGTTGCCGGTGACGATCGACCAAACCACCGAGCGCGGCGCGCTGGTGCCGAAATCATTCGTGGGCGTGCAATGGACCAAGCTGCCCGGCGGCGAGACGCCACCGGCATTTGCCGCCCGGGTGCAAAAGCTGCTGGGCGGCGAGGCTGTGGGAGGGGCTTTAAGCCCCGACAGCAACGCCCGTGCAGCCGGGTCGGGGCATAAAGCCCCTCCCACCGCAAACCTCCAACCCCGAGCCCGCCTCTGGCTCGTGCCGGCAATTCTTGGAGCGGCCGCGATTGGCGCGCTGGTGGTCTGGCAGCCGTGGCGCAGGGACCCGGAGCTTCCGCCTGCGGCCTCGAAGCCGGCCATCGGCGCATCACTTTCCGAGGCGCAGAAACTCGTCGCGCAGGCGCGCAAGATCTACGAGGACGGCGATGAGCTGAACCGCGACAATCTTTTCCTCGCGGAGGAATTGGTGCAACGCGCACTCGCGCTCGATCCGGCGGAACCAACGGCGTGGGAACTCGCCGCATGGCTGTCTTACACGATGGTCTGGCATTTGATCGACGAATCCGGGGCGCGCCGCGAAACCTTGCTGCGGCAGGCCAATCGCGCGGTCGCCCTTGCTCCGAACGCGGTTTCCGCGCAGGTCGTCCTCGCCAATGCCCGCATGGCCGTCCTTTCCTCGGCGCCCGACAATGGCTTGAGCCAGATCGGGGAGATCGAGCGCAGTCTGCAACGGCTGGCCGAACGCGAGCCGCAGAACTGGATGGTTCAGCGGGCGCTGGGCACCGCCTACCGGTTCATGAACCGGACCGACGATGCGATCCGCGCCTTGCAGCGGGCCCTCGAACTCTCGGGCGAACACCCGATGGCCAGCGGCGACATCGTCAACGTGCTCATCAGGCGCCAGCGCTTCGCCGAGGCGGAGGCGATTCTCGCGCGGGCCCTCGCGCGCCACCGCAGCGGGCGGCTGCTCACTTTCGATGTGGTGGTGAAATGCCGCTGGCGCGGCGATACGGCCGGCGCGCTCAAGGCGATCGAGGCCTGGCCGGGCTGGCTGTTGCAGGAGAACCGCGGCATCGCGGTCGCGTGGCAGGCGGGTTACTGGGGGCGGCAGCCGGTGCGGGCGCTGCGCGCCGTGCAGCAGTTCCCGGGGGAATATGTGCGCGATGTGAATTTCTCCGGGCCGCGCGCGGTGCTTTCCGCCCGGGCCCACGAGCTGGCGGGCAACGCGGCGGCGGCGCAGTCCGACTGGCGCGTCGTGGCGCAGCGGTGCGATCAGGATCTGGCCGCCAACCCACAGGATGTCATTGCGCTGTTCTGGAAGGCGTGGGCGCTCGCCCGCCTCGGCGATCAGGGCGGCGCGCAGACCATGGCCACGCTGCTCCGCCAGCGCCTGCAGTCCGTGGCCAGCAATTTCTTCAAGACCAACACGGTGGCCTCCCTTTGGGCGACCGTGGGCTGGACGGACCTCGCACTCGCCGAGCTGCGGGCCCAACTGGAGACGCTCGTGGACGGTTATTCGCTGACCCGCGCCTACCTCGAACTTGAGCCAGCCTTCGACCCGCTTCGAGGCGATCCTCGGTTTCAGGAGATTCTAGCAGCGGCACTCGCTCCGCCAATGGCGAGCGCACCGGCCGCGACCGTCGACAAGTTCGTCGCCGTGCTCGCCTTCGCCAATCTTTCCGACGACAAGGGCAACGAATATTTCTCCGACGGCATCAGCGAGGAATTGCTCAACGTGCTGGCCAAGATCCCCGGTTTGAAGGTCTCGGCGCGGACCTCCGCGTTTTATTTCAAGGGCAAGCAAGTGCCTATGGCGGAAATCGCGCGCCAGCTCGGCGTGGCCTACGTGATCGAAGGCAGCGTGCGGAAACAGGGCGACAAGGTCCGCATCACCGCCCAGCTCATCAAGGCGGCGGACGGCTTCCATGTCTGGAGCGACACCTTCACGCGCGACCTGAAGGACATCTTCGCCGTGCAGGACGAGATCGCCGGGCTCATCGCGCAACAGTTGCAGCTCAAGCTCGGCGCGACCAAGCCTGCGCGCGCTGTCGATCCCGAGGCCCACCGGCTCGTTCTCGAAGGGCGGCATTACCTCGCCTTGCGCAGCGAGGCAAATTTCACCCGGTCCGAGGAGGCGTTTCGCGCCGCCGTGGCGATTGCGCCCGACCTCGCCGTGGCGCACGCCGGCTGGGCGGAGCTGGCGGCACAGCGGGGAAGATACCAGCAGATGGCCGGGCTGGCCGCGACCGGTTCGCAGATGGAAGAGGTTCAACGCCACGCCGCGCGGGCCCTGCAATTGGACCCGAGCCTGTCGGAGCCTCACGCTGCGCTCGCGGTGGCATTGGTTGATGCCGGTCGCCTGGCCGAGGCGGACGTGGCGATGGAGCGCGGAATCGCGGCCAACCCCAACTATGGTTCGCAATACCTCTGGCGGGCGCACCTGCACGCTGCGCGGGGGAGGCTGGACACGGCGCTCAGCGATCTGCAGCACGCGACGGAATTAGACCCGCTGGCGTTCATCCATCTTTACATCCGTGGAGCCTACCTGGGATATGCCGGCCGTTGGACGGAAGCGTTGCCCCTGCTTGATCGCGGGGCTTCGCTGCGCAGTGAACGCTTCCTGCCGCTGGAGGGCGAACGGGCCTTGGCTCGATTCGTGACCGGCCGGCGAGAGGAGGCGATGGGATTGGCTCGAACGATTCTGGCGGACCCCGAGTTGCTGACGCTGGGCTGGTGGAGCATCGGCGAAGCGCTCTGGATCTTGCGGCAAGGCGGGGCTGAGGAGGAAGCCGTGCGACAGGGCGAGGTCATCCTCGCGAAACTGGCGCCCGGCAATTATCTGCGGGGCTACGTGCTCTGCGGCCTCGGCCGTTTTGAGGAAGGACTGCCATTGCTCCGCGACATTCCGACCATCGCGCGCATTCGGTTCTTCTTCGTGCCCATCTTCGATCCGGCGCGTGAAACACCCGCCTTCAAGCGGCTGATTTCCGAGATGAAGGTGGAGAAGGAATACGCCGTCGCCCGCGCGAATCTCGCCGGGCTGAAACAAGAGGCGAAACAGTGAGCGCCCGGGTGGGCCGTCATCAGTGTTGGGATGAACACCGTCGGCCAGGATAATTTGTCAATTAATACGTTACAAATATCCCGGGGGTAGAGCGGACACAATTCGGTGGTGAAATAGCGCCGGGTTACTTCAACGCCACGGCCAGCGAGCGGAGGCGGGGCCATTGGTGGTCGGGTGTCGCAGCGCGCTTAAGTGCAGCCGGCCAGTTCGGCCAAGGGCACGGCCTCCACACGGTCAGCGAGGCGATAACGGCGCGTGCCCGGGTAAGCCACAAAGAGTTTGTCGAGCTTGAGATCAACCAAAGCGGTGCGCATGGAGGGCGTGTGGGCGGGGGCGTCGGCCCGCTTGCATTCCACGCCGATGCGTCGGCCGCCCTTGAAGAGCACGAGGTCAATCTCGGCGCCGTTGTGCGTGGCCCAAAAATACGCCTCATCCGGGGCAAAAGCCTTGAGCACCTCCTCCACCGCATAACCTTCCCAGGAGGCGCCGACCTTGGGATGGTGCTCCAGCTCCCGCACCGTGCCCAGGCCGAGCAGCGCATGCAGCAGGCCGCTGTCACGCACATACACCTTCGGGGCCTTGACCTGGCGTTTGCCCATGTTTTCAAACCACGGGGGCAGTTGCCGCACCATGAACACACCGGTCAGCAGGTCGAGGTAGCGGCGCACGGTGGATTCATTGACCCCCAGGGCGCGGGCCGGCTCCGCCGCGTTCCAGATCTGCCCGTGATAGTGCGCCACCATGCTCCAGAAGCGGCGCAGGGCCGCCGCCGGCACGCCGCTGCCGAGTTGCGGCAGGTCCCGCTCAAGAAAAGTCTGAAGAAATTGCCGCCGCCAGACGAACGAATCGGGGTCGGTGCGCGCGGTATAGGCCAAGGGGAAGCCGCCGCGCAGCCAGTGGCGCGTCTGGGTGCGGGCTCCGAGATCGGCCAGACGGAAGCCCTCCAGCGGCACAATTTCGATCCGCCCGGCGAGCGATTCCGCTGATTGGCGCAGCAATTCTGGAGCCGCGCTGCCGAGGATCAGAAAGCGGGCGGGCAGGGGACGGCGGTCGGCCAGCACCCGCAGAACGGGAAACAGGTCCGGCCGGCGCTGGATCTCGTCGATCACGACCAATCCTTTCAGCGGCCGCAGCGCCGTTGCGGGCTCGTTCAGCCGGGCGAGCGATTCCGGCTCCTCCAGATCGAAGTAGTTGGGCGAATCGGCTGGCACCAGGCCGCGGGCGAGGGTGGTCTTGCCACTCTGGCGCGGCCCCAGCAGCGCGACCACCCGGCTGCGGCGCAAGGCCGCCCGGACCAGGCGCAGGTCGGTCTCCCGGTTTAGCATGACCCCAGCGAACACCATGAAAATCCCGCAGTCAATGCGGGAATATCATGGTGAAGTCTCTTTACCGCAGCGCTGCCGCCAGGGCGCGGAGGCGGGGCCACTGGTGGTCGGGGATGGCGGGGCCGAGGTGCTGCACGCACTCGGCGCCGAGGGCCGAGCCGAGCGCGCCGGCGCCGGCGAGCGACAGTCCGCGCAGATGGCCATAGAGAAAACCGCCGGCCCAGGCGTCGCCCGCGCCGGTGGTGTCGGTGAGCCGCTCGACCTTGACGGGCGCGATGCGGTGCAACTCGGCGCCGCGGGCGACCCACGCGCCGTCCTTGCCGATCTTCACGCAGGCGATGCTACCGTAGCCGGCGAGTTGGCGGGCGTAGGCGGCGTAGGCGGCGTCCTTCTGGAAAAGCACGCGGGCTTCGTCCTCATTGGCGAAGACGATGTCCACGCCTTGTTTCAGTTGCGCGAGAATCCAGTCGCGGGCGACGTTGACGACCTCGAAGGAGGAGAGTTCGAGGCTGATGGTGCAGCCGGCGGCGCGGGCCGTGGTGGCGACCTTGTCGGCGAGGGCGGGGTTGAAGAGCAGGTAGCCCTCGATGTGGGCGTGCCTGGAGCCGGCGAAGTCGGCGGCGGTGACCTCGTCGGGGCTGAGCGTCATGGCGGCGCCGAGGCAGGTGCGCATGGTGCGCTGGCCGTCGGGCGTGATCATGGACAGGCAGCGGCCGTTGGGCAGGGTGGCGTGCTTGAAGCGGGAGCCGTCGCCGCCGGCGGCGGTGAAGTTGGCGCGATAGTCGCGGGCGGTGACGTCGCCGCCGATCTTGCCGAGGAAGGTGGTGCGGAGGCCGAGCTTGGCGGCGGCGAGGGTGGCGTTGGCGGCGGAACCGCCCGGCGTCACGCCGTAGTCGGTGCCGAGCTTGGCGATGAGCGCGGCGATATCGTGGTCGTCGACGAGCACCATGCCGCCCTTGTCGCCGGCGACGTGCGCCGTGAGGAAGGATTCCGGGACGTGCGCGAGCAGGTCCATGATGGGATTGCCGATGCCGATGAGGTCAAAGGTGGGTTGGGTCATGAAAGTCAGTGGAGTCACCACGAAAAACACGAAAGACACGAAAAGGGGAAGAGGTTTATTGTAGGGCGGGGTCGCTGACCCCGCCAAAATAAAGAAGGCGGGATCAGCGATCCCGCCCTACAGCTTTCGTGTGTTTCGTGGTGACCAATCCAGCTCGGTCAGCTGACGGTCAGGCTGGTGGCGAGGATCGGGTCGTCGTCGACCTCGATGAGGATGGAGTAGTCGCCGGGTTGCTCGAAGCGGAGGTTGCGGAGCTCGTTGATGAGGTTGATGCGGTGCAGGGGGCTCTGGGACTCGAATTCGCGGTGGAGGAGCTCGGCGGGGTTGGTGGGGTCGAGGCCCATCGACATCTTGATCATATGCTTGCCCGGCTGGACATCGGTCAGGGTCAGGAACCAGACCATGTAGGGGTGCATGACCGGGAAGGAGCGGGCCTTGATGTTGGAGAACACGCCGAGGATGGTGTGCTTGCCCGAGGCGGGGTCGATGTGGACGCCGTCGCAGGTGATCCAGGCGAGGAGGGAGGGTTTGGACTGCACGCCCGGAGGATGGGCGGGGGCCGGGGAGCGGCAAACTATTTTCCGGACGGGCAGAGGGGAAATCTGTAGCGGCGGTCCACCTGTCGTCCGTAGCCTTGGCGAAGGATGATGACCGCCGGATGAGAGTCGGCGCTCACAGAGCGCCGCTACAGCTGAGGGGACAGTCGCAATTGTGACCGCAGACGAACCTTTTTCTTGTGTATGGTTCCGGGGCCGTTTTTACCCATAGGCGATGAAGTATATTTTCGTCACGGGCGGGGTCGTTTCTTCCTTGGGCAAAGGGCTCACGGCGGGGGCGCTGGGCGCCCT
Organism: Verrucomicrobia bacterium Ga0077533; assembly: GCA_001464505.1. Lineage (GTDB taxonomy): Bacteria > Verrucomicrobiota > Verrucomicrobiia > Opitutales > Opitutaceae > Lacunisphaera. Next base: position 2,325 of record LNEH01000138.1, on the reverse strand, counting down.
CCTCGAGATGCGCGGGTTGGCGGTGCGCATCCAGAAGTTCGACCCCTACCTCAACGTCGATCCCGGCACGATGAGCCCCTTCCAGCACGGCGAGGTCTATGTGCTCGACGACGGCGCGGACACCGATCCGGCAAACTCTCCCGCCACAACAGCCTATCCTCGGGCCAGATCTACGAGGCCGTCATCGCCAAGGAGCGCCGCGGCGACTACCTCGGCAAGACGGTGCAGGTGATCCCGCATGTCACCAACGAGATCAAGAAACGCATCTACGGCGGCGGCAAGGGCGTGGACGTGCTCATCACCGAGATCGGCGGCACGACCGGCGACATCGAGGGCCTGCCGTTCCTCGAGGCCATGCGGCAGTTCGCGCTCGAGGTCGGGCCGCACGACTGCGTGTTCATCCACGTCACGCTCATCCCGTATCTGAAGGCCGCGGGCGAACTGAAGACCAAACCCACGCAGCAGAGCGTGGCCAAGTTGCGCGAGATCGGCATCCAGCCGCATTTCCTGGTGTGCCGTTGCGACCACCCGATGACGCCCGAGATGCGCGAGAAGCTCTCGATGTTCTGCAACGTGCCGACCAAGGCCGTGATCGAGGAGATGGACGTGCAGTCTTCCATCTACGAGCTGCCGCTCATGCTCCAGAAAGAGAACCTCGACCAGCTCGTGGTGCAGAAGCTCGGGCTCAAGACCCGCGCCAACCCGACCAACATCTGGGCCGAGGTCGTGCGCCGCATCAAATCCCCGCGGCACGAGGTGAAGATCGGGGTGGTCGGCAAATACATCGAGCTGCAGGACGCCTACAAATCCGTCTACGAATCGCTCAGCCACGCCGGCATCGCGAACCATGCCCGGGTGAAGATCATCCGCATCGACGCCGAGAACTCGGCGTCCAGTGCCATCCGGAATTCCAGTCCAAGCCCAACCGGGCCCACCCGCTTTTCGCCGCCTTCATCGCCGCCGCGCGTTTCGCCCGGGTCAACAAACTGCCTTATTTCGGCCTGTGCCTCGGCATGCAGGTGGCGGTCATCGAGGTCGCGCGCAATGTGCTGCGGCTGAAAGACGCCAACTCGGTCGAGTTCGACCTCAAGACCCCGCATCCGGTCATCGCGCTGATGGACGAGCAGCGGCACGTCGTCCTGAAGGGCGGCACGATGCGGCTCGGCGCCTACGAATGCAAACTCAAGCCCGGCTCGCTGGCCCGCAAGGCCTACGGCAAGGACACGGTTTCCGAACGCCATCGCCACCGTTTCGAAGTCAACAACGACTATGTCCCGCGCCTGGAGAAGGCCGGCCTCGTGTTCAGCGGCTGGAATCCCAAGCGCGGCCTCGTCGAGATCACCGAGTTGAAAAACCACCCCTGGTTCCTCGGCGTGCAGTGCCACCCGGAGTTCCAGTCCAAGCCGAACCAGGCCCACCCGCTCTTCGCCGCCTTCATCGCCGCCGCGATCAAACGCGCCGCGTCGGCGCGTAACTGACGAATGGCGAATTTTCGCTAGCGATATGCTGTTGCCTTTGCCATTCGTCATTCGGAATTCGTCATTCTCAACCCAGATGCTCTACAACGCCCAAAAACTTTTACTGGTCGCCGGCCCCTGCTCGTTGGAAAACGAGAAGGTCTGCCGCGCCGCGGCGGAGACTCTGGTGAAAATCGGCAAGAAGCACCCGGAGCTGAACATCATCTTCAAAGGTTCGTTCGACAAAGCCAACCGGACCTCGCTCGGCACCGGCCGCGGCACCGGCCTGGCCGAGGGCCTCGCGCTGCTCGCGCTCATCAAAAGGGATTACGGTTTCCCCGTGCTGACGGACATCCACGAACGCCAGCAGGCCGCGCCGGTCGCGAAAGTGTGCGATGTGCTGCAAATCCCCGCCTTCCTCTGCCGCCAGACCGACCTCTTGCTGGCCGCCGCCGCGACCGGCCGCGTCGTCAATGTGAAGAAGGGCCAGTTCCTTTCGCCGCAGGAGATGGAGTTCGTCACGGCCAAGCTGCGCGAGGGGAAAGCCAGGGAAGTCTGGCAGACGGAGCGCGGCACGACCTTCGGTTACCAGAACCTAGTCGTGGACATGCGGAGCTTCAGCATCATGAAGACGTTTGGATTTCCGACCGTGTTCGACGCCACGCACAGCGTGCAACTGCCCGGCGCGGCCGGCGGCAAGACCGGCGGGCGGCGCGAGTTCGTGCCGCATCTGGCCCGCGCCGCCCTCGCGGCCGGCGCCGATGGTTTGTTCATCGAGACCCACCCTGATCCCGCGAAAGCAATTTCCGACGGCCCCAATCAGATTCCCACGGCGGAGCTGCCCGCGCTCATCGCGTCGTGTGTCGCG
>LNEH01000137.1 GCA_001464505.1 Verrucomicrobia bacterium Ga0077533 | reverse complement strand
CCATATTGACCGCGCCGTCCGCCTGCACATCGTCGTAGTCAACCAAACATCCACTCATGCCCACCTTCATCATTGATGTGCCTGTGCCCTCGATGGGCGCCACCGTCAGCGAACTCACCGTCATCAACCTCGCGGTCGCCCCCGGCGCAAAAGTCGCGAAAGGCCAGAAACTCGCCGCCTTGGAGAGCGACAAATCGGCGTTCGATTTTGAATCACCCGCCGAGGGCACCGTGCTCGCGATCATGGCGAAGAACGGCGCGGCGATCACCTCCGGGCAGCCTTTCCTCCGCATGGAGACGTCGGACCAAAGCCTGCAGCACCTTGCCATCGCCACCGCCAAGCACGACGCCGAAGTCGCCGCGCATGCTGCATCCGCAGCGTCGGCCTCTAGCCTCGTGTGGACTCCGCGCGCCATCAAGATGGCGCAGGAAGCCGGCCTTGACCACACCACGATCACCGGCCTTGAGGCGACTGGTCCCGGCGGCCGGGTGTCGGGCGATGATGTCGCAAAGTATCTCGCAAACCGGAAGTGATATTCTGTAGCGGCGGTCTGTGACCGCCGGCGACGGCGCTGGTCGCCGGGCCTGATTGAGCTGTAGGGTCGCCGCTTGCGGCGACCTTTTTGTATTCGCGCAAGGTCGTCGCAAGCGACGACCCTACAAATGGTATCCGTTCAGTTCGCCGGCTGGGCGGTGCTGAGGTAGAGGCCGTTGAAGAGCAGCTTGAAGGTGCCGTGCGTGCCGGCACGGAAAGCGACCTCGGGCCCAAGCAGATAGAGTTTGCCCGTGCCGACCGGCGCCTCCAGGGCGGCGACACCCTGATCCAGGTAGGATTGGCCCAAGGCCCAGCCGCTGCGCATCGGGGCCGCACTGGCGAACCAGGCGACGGGCTTCACGCCCTGGGCGACCGCGTCGGGCAGGAGTTTGAAGACGGGGCTGTTGTCGTAATAGACATCGGCGGTCGTATCCAGGCCCCACGCGAGGGGCGCGGCCGGGTCAATGGCTGCGTTCAGGATGCTGCCGGGCACGTAGAATTTTTCGCGCGGCAGGCGGCGCTCCTTGCCTTGGGGGCCCATCTCGACGAGGGCATTGCGCACGGGCACCCCGAGGTGATAGGCGAGATTGGTGCTCGTGCCGATCGTCACGATGCTGCCACCTTGCGCGGTGAACTCTCGCAGCGCGGGGATGGATTTCTCCTCGGTAATGCTGCCGGTCCAGCCGCGATAGGCGGCCGGCAGGTCATCGCCGGTCGGCACCTTGACGAGGAACTCGCTGAGGCGCGGATTCGTGGCCCCCATGGATTTCGGCAGAGGGATGGCACCGGTCGGGAAAACGATCACGTCGTATTTGGCGCGCAGGTTGCCGGCATCGATCTGCTGCGGGTAAACCACCTCGAAGGGGAACTCGAACTGCTCGAACAGCCAGCGGGTCCAACCGGAGGGCATCGAGCCGCCGTATTGATCCCAGAGGGCGATGCGCATGGGGGCGAGCTTGAGCGCGTCGCCGACGGATTTGAGCGTGACAACGGTGGCGTCGAGGCCCAGTTCGGCCGCAGCCTTGGCTACAATGAGACGAGCCTGCTCGGTGGCCGGGATGTAGAGTGAGCCTGCGCCAAAATCGGCATGACCGGCGGGCGGGGTTTTGAGCCAGAAGACATCGGCGCCGGCCTTGAGCAGGCGGTTGAGGAGGATGAAACTGTTGTTGGCGCGGTGGCTGACGAGCCAGCCACCGCCGCCGGTGCCGCCCCGGCCGGCCGGCGGGTTTTGCAGCTGGCCGTAGGGCAGACGCGCGAGGGGAGCGTCAAAGGCGTCGAGCACGCGGTCGAACTTCACGCCCATCTGGTAGGCGATGGTCCAGCCGGCGGAGTCATAGGGCGCGATCGGCGGGCCGCCGGCGTAGAGAAAATCGTTCGGGTGGTCCTGCGGCTCGAAGGCGTCGAGCACGAAGGGGCGGAAGGCCTGCGCGGTTTTGACGACGTAGGAGTCGGCAGGATAGTTCTTGCCGGCGACCGTAAAATCCGCCGAGGCGCGGTGGATCGCGATGCCGGACTTCACGAGGGTGTTGATGAACTTCACCGCAGTGGGGAAGTCGGCCTGGTTGCGCGGAATGATGTAGCTGCGCGGGTCGCGGAGTTCGGGTTTCTTCAGCGTCTCGTCATAGAACTTCGCGGGAATCACGTTGGCGCGCTGGCCGGCGAACCGATAGTCGCTGTCCTCGGCCTCGCCGGGCTTCGCGGCGGTCGTGGCGGCGGCGCGCATGGCCTCGACGCGCTTGGGGGAGAGGGTCCAGTGGTCACGGCTGCCGCGCGCGATGGAATTGGCCCCCATGCGCCAGATGTTGAAGAGCAGCTCGTCGCGATGCCGGGCCGCGTAGTTGAGCACGGCGTAGTTGGCGGTGAGCGAATACTCGATGGATGAGCGGAAGTGCCAGGTCTGGGGCGGCACCGGGAAGGGCAGATCGCCGGACGGGATCTGGCGTTCGGGCACGAGCGGGATCTGCATCGGGGTGGGGCTGCCGACGGTCTCGGTGAGCAGGCCGACCATGTTGTGGAAATACGCGGTGGTGCGCAGGCCGCCGTTCCACCAGGTCGAGAAGACGGAGCCGCGCTTCATGGTCGAGCCGGGTTTCCCCTCGGCGATCCAACGGCTGTGCATGGCCGCGCCGATCGCGTCGAGCTGCGTGACGATCAGCGGGTCGTAAACGTAGTTGAAAGGGTCGCGGTAGGGCGGGCCGGCGACGATGGTGCCCTGGGGGGCGGGCTGGTGGTGATTGTAAACAATCTGGGGGAACCACTCGAGGTAGAGCTGCCGCGCCATGTTCTGCGACTCCTTCATGTTCGTCATCATGAAGTCGCGGTTGTTGTCGTGGCCGATGTATTTCTGGTAGAGCCGCGGTTCGCGGTCGATGACGCGGGTGGCCGGGTCGGGCCGGCGCATATACCAGGAGCTGATGAGCTCCTGGCCGTCGGGATTGGCGTGGGTGAAAAGGATGATGACGCTGTCGAGGATGCGGAGGGTCTCGGCGTCGGTGCGGCTGGCGAAGGTCCAGAGTGTCTCGGTCAACTGGGCGGCGCCGAGCGTCTCGGTGGCGTGCAGGCCGCCGTCGATCCAGACGACGGCCTTGCCCTCGCTGGCGAGGACAAGGGCCTGCTCCTCGGTGACGCCCTCGGCGCGGGCGAGTTTTTGGGCGATCTCGCGGTAGCGGTCGAGCTTCGCCAGGTTGGCCGGCGAGGTGCAGATGACCATGTATTGGCGGCGGCCCTCCTCGGTGGGGCCGATGTCAACCAGTTTCAGGCGGTCGGACTCGGCGGCGAGTTTTTTGAAATACGCCTCGGTCTGCGTGTAGGTGGCGAGCTGGTAATCATCACCGATGGCAAAGCCGAAGTGCTCCTTCGGCGAGGTCAGGGCCAGGGCGAACGGCGCGATGAACAAGGCGGCGGCACAGGCCGCCCGGCGGAACAGCGAGGATTTCATAGGGGGAAGTTAACTCAGCCAGACTGCAATTCGTGGCTCAGTATGCTCAAGGCGTAAACGGCGGCGGTGTCGCTGCGGAGCACCAACGGACCGAGGGTGACCGGCACGCAGCCGGCGGTAATGGCCGCAGTCATCTCGGCCGGGGAAAAATCACCTTCGGGGCCGACAAGCCAGAGCGCCTGGCGCGGCGGATGACCGTGCTTCGCCGTGTAGCGGGCAAGAGCTTGTTTCAAGGTCGTGGTGCCGGCGTGCAGGCTGGCGATGAGCCTGAGATCGTAATGGTGGGCGTCGTTTCCCACAACGACGCCTGTCGCCGATGTGGAAATCGGCGACCACCCCTTTAGGAGTTCGGCGAAGGTCTGGATGGGCGCGATCTCCGGCAGCCACGGATTGCCGCACTGCTTGGCGGCCTCGATGGCGGCGGTGCGCCATTTCCCAACCTTCTTTTCCGCCCGGTCGCCATCGAGATGAACCTGGGTGCGCTCGCTGAGCAGGGGCACAATGCGGGCCGCGCCAATCTCGGTGGCTTGGCGGACGATATCATCCATCGTCGCGCCCTTGGGCAGGGCCTGGGCGAGCGTGATTTCGTGCGACCGGGGTTTCGCCGGGCGGGATTCCTTCACGCGCAGCACCACGGCGCTCTGGCTGGGGTCGATGCACTCGGTGAGCCACTCCTGGCCGCGTCCGTCGAAGGCGGTCACCGGGTCGCCGCGCCCGCAGCGGTTGACCGTGACGAGGTGATGACCCTCCTCGGGCGAGAGTTGGATTTCCGTCGCGTCGGCGGAAACAGCGGGAGCGTAAGCTCGGAAGTCAGGCATGGGGAAGGGGAGTGAAAGTGATCCGCCTTCGCTCGGACGAGCTACGGCGAGACAAGAAGTGAAGGGGAGGATGCAGGGGAGACAAGCGAAGACCCGACATTGGCCGCACAGGCTGAACAAGGCAGAAGAAATCATTGGCCACAAAAAGCACAAGAGACGCAAAAAAAGACAGGAGAGTTATTGACCACGGATTCACGGATATACACGGATTGGGAGGGTCAATATCCAGTATTGATCCGTGAAGGTATGTGGTTCTCACCAATGAGAACTGGCTGGAAAGAATTCCGTCCCGGGGCATCGTCAGAGCCTGTGGGTGAGGAAGTGCAACACCAA
>LNEH01000136.1 GCA_001464505.1 Verrucomicrobia bacterium Ga0077533 | reverse complement strand
GAAACCGTGCTCGAGGTCAACTTGCTGGAGCGTGAGCCCGCAGATCTCGCTCGCGCGCAGGCCGCTGGAGTAAACCAGCTCCAGCATCGCCCGGTCGCGGATGGAGTAGGCGTCGGTCCCGTTGGGCGCGGCCAGGAGCTTTCGCATCTCGGCGCCCGAGAGAGTCTGCGGCAGCCGGCGGCGGATTTTCGGCCCGGCGAGGAGGGCGGTCGGGTCATCGTCGCGCAGCCGCTCGTCGATCAGGTGGCGACAGAGCATCCGTATCGCGCTGAGCTTGCGGGCCTGGGAGGACGCGCTGAAATCCCGGTCGCTCAGCCAATGCAGCCAGGCGGTGAGGTGCTTGGGCGTGACCTTGGTCCAGTTGGCTGCGCCGTTTTTTTTCAGGACGATGGCCGCCTGCACCAGGTCGCCCCGGTAGGAAACTTCCGTGTTCCGCGACAGACTGCGCTCCAGCGCGAGCGTGTTCAGGTAGGAGCGGATGGGTTCCTGAAACCCTTCCGGCGCGAGCGCGATGTGGTCTGTCTCGGGAGACGCGCGCCCTCTGTTCATGGCAACCCCTGCGGTCAGTAACGGCGCGGCCGGCGCGGGCCGGGCGGCGGCGCATTCGTGTCGCGGATGCGATACGTAATCCGGGCCTTGTCGAGATCGTAGGGGCTCATCTCCATCTTCACCCGGTCGCCGGCGGCGATCTTGATGAAATGCTTGCGCAGCTTGCCGGAGATGTGCGCCAGCACCATGTGGCCGTTGTCCAGTTGCACCCGAAACATCGTGCCGGGGAGCACGGTGGTGATCTTGCCCTCCACTTCGATCGCTTTGCTGTCAGACATAGGCGGAGGTGGAGCGCTGGCGGGTGGTTTGGTTCATGCGGTGAGGGTCAATAAAAGCCCCTTGTAACTGGGGAATCCCCTCCGTAGTCAAGGCTTTCCTCGGTTCCATGGATTCTGCGCGTCCCACGCTTCCCTGCCCGTTTGACCCGCCCTCGCTCCTCCAGAGCTACGGCCCGGCGAGCCTGCGGCCCTATGCTGCCTGAATCGGGTATGAGTGAATCCATGCAACGTCCGTCCTTGCCCTGCCCCTTTGAAAAGGTTTTCCCCTCGCAACTGCAACGCGACGACGAGTTCCACATGTGGCTGGCCTACAACCAGGCCATTGACGCCTGGAAACAGGACGAAGTGCCGGTCGGCGCGGTGATCACGCTCGGCGGCGAAGTGATAGCGGCCGCACACAACCAGCGCGACAGCACGCGTGATCCCACGGCGCATGCCGAGATCCTGGCGCTCGGCCAGGCCGCCAAAGCCATCGGCGACTGGCGGCTGAATGAGGCCACGCTCTACGTGACCAAGGAGCCCTGCCCGATGTGCTCCGGCGCCACGCTGATGGCGCGGCTCAAGCGCGTCGTTTATGCCGTATCTGACCCCAAAATGGGTTGCCTCGGCGGCGCCACCGACTTGAACGCCCTGCCCCGGTCAAACCACCGGCTCGAATTGACCCGCGGCGTGTTGGAGCAGCCGTGCCACGAATTGCTCCGCGCTTACTTCCAGCTCAAGCGGCAGGAGGAATGACGCGGGCGCAGTTGACGCCGCGACGGTCGCGTGTAGTTTTGCCCGGCACCAATTCAACCCACCACGACCATGGCCTACGAACTCCCCAAACTGCCCTACGCCCCCAACGCCCTCGAGCCCCACATCGATGCAAAGACGATGGAAATCCATCACGGCAAGCATCACCAGGCCTACATCACCAACGCCAATAATTTCCTCAAGGACCACCCCGCCCTCGCCGCGCTCGAGGTCAACGCGCTGATCGCCGACCTGTCGAAGGTGCCGGAGGCCATCCGCGGCGGCGTGCGCAACAATGCCGGCGGCCACAGCAACCACTCGTTCTTCTGGACCGTCATGGGCCCCGGCAAGGGCGGCGCGCCCAAGGGCAAACTCGCTGCGGCGATCGACGCCGAGCTCGGCGGCTTCGCCAAGTTCAAGGAAGACTTCGCCAAGGCCGGCGCCACGCGTTTCGGCTCCGGCTGGGCGTGGCTCGTCGTCACCGGCGGCAAGCTCGCCGTCGGCTCGACCGCCAACCAGGACAGCCCGCTCATGGGCAAGGCCGTCGCGGGGATCGAGGGCAGGCCCGTCCTCGCGCTCGACGTCTGGGAGCACGCCTACTACCTCAACTACCAGAACCGCCGTCCGGACTATATCGCCGCATTCTGGAACGTCGTCGATTGGGACGCCGCCGGGGCGAACTACGCCGCCGCACTGTAGGTTGCCTGCCAGCGCGCCACCTCCAGTTTCAGCCGCGCCGCGAGGCGCGGCTTTTTTCTGCCCGCTGTAGCGGCGGTCTGTGACCGCCGTCCGGCGCTCATAGAGCGCCGCTACAGAAACAAGCAAAAACGCCCGGCCGCAGGGCCGGGCGTTGAAAACTGACTGGTGCGCGAACGCTTACTTGGTCGGGACGGTCTGGATCGTCTTGATGATCCGGCCGGCGACCAGATACGGGTCGGCCGCGGAATTCGGCCGGCGGTCCTCGAGGTAGCCTTTGTAGCCGTCCTTGACGAAGTTGACCGGCATGCGCACCGACGCGCCGCGGTCGGACAGGCCGTAGTTGAACTTGTCGATGGACTGCGTCTCGTGCAGGCCGGTGAGACGGAGGTGGTTTTCCGGGCCGTAGACGGCGATGTGCTCGTCCATATGCCGGGCAAACGCCGCCATCAGTTTCTCGAAGTATTCCTTGCCGCCGACCTCGCGCAGATACTTGGTCGAGAAATTGGTGTGCATGCCGGAGCCGTTCCAGTCGAGCGGGGCATTGAAGGCCCCGAGGACGGGTTTGCAGCGCCATTCGATGTCGATGCCGTGCGGTTCGCCGAGGCGGGTCATGAGGTAGCGGGCCACCCACAACTGGTCGGCGGCGGTCTTGGAGCCCTTGCCGAAGATCTGAAATTCCCACTGGCCCTTCGCCACCTCGGCATTGATGCCCTCGATGTTGATGCCGGCGGCGATGCAGAGGTCGATATGCTCTTCGACCAGCTTGCGGGCGATCGGGCCGACGTTCCGGTAGCCGACGCCGGTGTAATAGGGCCCTTGCGGAGCGGGGAAACCGTCCTTGGGGAAGCCGAGCGGGGCGCCGTTCTGCCAGAAGAAATATTCCTGCTCAAAGCCGAACCAGGTGTCGGGATCATCGGCGATGGTGGCGCGCGAGTTCGACGGGTGCGGGGCGCCGCTGGGCATGAGGGTCTCGGACATCACGAGGAAACCGTTCTTCCGCGTGGCGTCGGGATAGAGCGC
>LNEH01000135.1 GCA_001464505.1 Verrucomicrobia bacterium Ga0077533 | reverse complement strand
GGATTCATCTCTTGCTGAATCCATTAGTGGTCCAACCCTTCCGGGGCCGGGCGCTGGTGCAGGCCTTTTACCCACTGGAAACAGCGAGGAACCTTAATTATGGATTTTCTTAATTAAATATATGGTGTATTTCTTTATTAAGAATTGATTTAGATAATTTAATGTGTCTCCATTTAATCATGGAGCGAGGACCAAGCGGTCACAAAATCCCAATACCTTCGGGCGGCGAGGATTGCTTTGCTTTCATTCCCAACCCTCTTCCGCCTGCGCCGCCCGTGCAATGGGATGAGCCTCAGAAAGAGCGGGCCAGTGCAGCGCTGGGCCGGCTCTCGGGCGTTACCAGTCTGTTGCCGGACTCGCGGCTTTTTCTCTATTCCTATGTCCGCAAGGAAGCCGTGCTCTCCTCCCAAATCGAGGGCACGCAGTCCTCCCTGTCTGAATTGATGCTGTTCGAAAGCGATGCGGCGGCCGGGGTGCCTCTGGATGACGTGGTGGAGGTCTCCAATTATGTCGCCGCCATGGAGCATGGTCTCAAACGGCTGCGGGAGGGGTTTCCTCTTTCCCTGCGGCTGCTGCGTGAGGTTCATGGTGTGCTCCTGGCCAAGGGGCGCGGCCGCGACCAGCAGCCGGGGGAATTCCGCACCTCGCAAAACTGGATTGGCGGCACCCGGCCCGGTAACGCGCTCTTTGTTCCCCCTCCGCCCGACGCGGTGATCGAAGGTATGGGCGCGCTGGAAAACTACCTGCACCTGCCCACGGTGCCCACTCTCGTGCGCGCCGGCCTGGCGCATGCCCAGTTTGAAACCATCCATCCCTTCCTCGACGGCAACGGTCGCGCCGGTCGATTGCTGATCACCCTGCTCCTTTGTCACGACGGGCTGCTCGCCGAACCCCTCCTCTATCTCAGTTTGTATCTGAAGCGACATCGCGCGGCCTACTATGATCTGTTGCAGCGTGTTCGCACCCATGGCGATTGGGAGGCGTGGTTGGATTTTTTCCTGCGCGGGGTCGAGGAAACCGCCAACCAGGCAGCGGAGACTGCCGGCCGGTTGCTCCGGCTCTTTCAGTCCGATCGTGCCCGCCTGCATGCGCTCGGCCGCAAAGGCATGTCCGCCCTCAAGCTGCATGACCTCCTCCAGCAACAACCGGTCACCACCGTGCCCCGCTTGGTGGCGAAGCATGGCATGAGCGCGCCGACCGCCAACAGCGCGCTCCGTCTGCTGGTCGAACTTGGTATTGCCCGCGAGCTGACCGGCTATCAGCGCAACCGTGTCTTTGCCTACAACGAATACTTGCGCACCCTGAACGAAGGCACTGAATCGCCGGTTTAATTTTGTGCTCCCTCATCTCCGAATATTGACCGTCCTTCTTTCGCCGGTGCTGCTGGTCGCCGCCCACGCCAAACCTATTCCGGTCCTCTTCGACACGGACCTCGGCACTGACATCGACGACGCCTATGCCCTGGCGCAGGTCCTCCTCAGCCCGGAGTTGAAACTGCTGGGCGTGACCACGGTCTCGGGCGATGCCGTGGCCCGTGCCCGGCTTGCCGCCAAGCTGCTGGCCGTCGCGGGACGACCCGAGATTCCGGTTTATGCCGGCACCGGCACCCCGCCGCGTTGCTGGAGTATTTCACCGTCCGCCTGACCCGGTGACTATCAGTCTATGCCGCGCTCAAGCTTTGCGCGCAGTTCGGCGATGAGTTTGTCGGTTTCTTTCGCCAATCCGGCCACCTCAGCCACCACGGGGTTGAGCCGCGCCGGGGCGATCAGTTTGTCTTCGCGGCAGGCTTCGGCTGCCCGCAGGGCGTCGTCGAGATAGCCGCGCGCCCGCTTCAGCCGCACGATCACGCCCGCGCTCGCGTCGAGCAAAGGCGGCCACCTGCAACCGTTCAGCGCCCCGGCCAGTTTGGCCCCGGCGCACATCACGGCCCCCTCCAGTTCGGCCACTGGATGCTCCGGACTGGCGCCCTCCGGAGCCCAGCGTCCCGCCCTGGCCGCGCGGCGCAGACGCAGCGACAACTCAAACGCCCGCTCCGCCAAAGGGTGCTTCCGCCTGATCTCGTTTTCGATTTCCGGGTCGGGATTGTCGAGTTCCTCCTCGGCGGCGCGGTTCATCTCCTCGATCCATTCGGCGTTGCGCGCCAGCTGCCCGGGCGTCGGTTCGGGCTCGCCGCGCTCCCGGCGCAAGCGCTCGATTTCCTCGTGCAGGATCTTCTCGTAGTCGGCGTTTTCGCCTTCGCGCCGCAACCGGGCCTCGACGCGATCAGCCAGCAAGTCGCTCCGGGCCTGCATCGCCTCGGCCTCCTCCTCGGTTTGCGGCTTCTCGTCCCACTCAGGCGGCGCGTCTTCCCTGGCCCCGTCGGCCTGCGTTCCGGCCGCCTCGACCAGGCGGTCCATGAACCCGGTCATGGCGGCGGCATTGGCCCGGCGCTGTTCGGTTTCCTCTTCCGGCGTCATTTCCCAGGCGATGTCGCCCGCGATTCTCAGTTCAAAAGTCGCCGACTCGATCACCACCCGTCCGTTGCGCCGGCTGAACCACTCGAGATAAAGCGAGTTCCCCCAATGCCACGGCCACGGCTTCTTCGCGGCGTAGTATTCACCGATCTGGTCGAGGGGAATTTCCGGCACCTTGACCTTGCGCGACGCGGTGATGTCGCCGACCACGCCCTGTTGCATCGCCGCCAGCTTCCCGATATCGACCGGCTTCGGCTCCGGGTTTGTGAATTCCAGCCGCCGTCCCGCCAGATCGCGCCAGCAATTTCCCTCCAATTCCAGCCTGACGGGCTCGGCGCGGCCCGCAAACCAGATGCGGCCCGTCACGCGTCCGCGGGTGCGATTATCTATCTCCCCGCGCATCACCGCTTCATCAATGCGCCATGCCATATATCCGTGTCTCCATGCATCCTATTTTGACGCCGCTTTCGCCTCTGAAGCAACTTCTGCTTCGATGGGTTTGAGCTTGGTGGTCTCCGGGCGGTAGTCCGGGCGCGGGGTGAAGGTTTTCCGCGTGAGCTTCACCTTTTCCATCTCGGCCAGAATAAAAGTCCGCCAGCCGGGCGGCGGCTCGCTGGCGCTGCCACCCGACACCTGCCAGCCGAGCAGCGCAAGCCGGCCTTCCGACACCCGGCCGAGGGCGTGGGGTTCCACGCGGCGGGCGCGTCCGTGATATTTGAATCGCACGACGAGTCGTTCGACCAGCGCCTGGCGGAGTAATTCTTCCGCTGTCTTTTTGGGCGCCGCCATCAAGGCTTCCGGCCGGGCCAGCCCGACCCACAGCCCGATCGCGCCGACGGCCCGCATGAATCCGCGCCGGTTCATCCGGCGTAGGTTGCCCCGGCCGGCCGCCGGGTCAAGAGCCTGAGGCGGCGCAGGATGCCCGCTTGCCGCCGAACCGGTCCGCGTCTCTACTGGGGTGTCGTGTTTTCACCTCCCCACAAATCCGCGGCGGTTCGCTGGCGTTGGTTGCTGCCGGTCGCGGCGCTGATTGCGGGCTTTCACTTTTCGCCGTTCAGCACCGCGCTCGACCGGGCTTTTTTCGACCACGCCAGCCGGCATCCGCTCCGGGCTCCGCCGTTGCCGGGAAATTCGGCCCTGGTGTTGGTGGATGAACAGACTATGGCGGTGATGAGCGAACAGGGCGCGCGCTGGCCGTTTCCCCGCCGGGTTTTCGCGCAGCTTTTTCTCGCCCTCCACCAGGCCGGAGCCGCGCGCGTGGTGGCGGATTTCACTTTTTTCGAGGAGTCCGATGCCGTGGATGATCAGTTGCTGGCCGTCGTGGCGACCGCGGCGCCGTCCGTCGTGCTCGCGCGCACGGCCGCCCGGCCACCTTTTTTCTGGGACGAGGCCTTTGTCGCCGGCGCGGCGCGGTTTTTCCCGACCCCGCGCACCGGGCTGGTCGAGTTCCAGGCGGACGACGATGGGGTGGCGCGGCACTATACGGTGCCGGACTCGCTGGCCGCAGCCGCTCTTGGTGCCCCCGCAGCGGCCAAGGGCGGTTTGCTCCGCTGGCATGGCGGGCTGGAGCAAATCCGCGCGGCGGGGGTGCCGGTGCTTTCGGCCGCCCCGTTCATCGCGGCGGGCAAACCCGGCCTGGATCAACTCGCCGCGGCTTCGCCCGACCTGGAGCTGGAACCAATGGCCCGGGCGCTCGCGACCTTGCCGCTGTTTCCGCCGGAGTTCACCGGGCAGGTGCGCGGCCGGGTCGTGTTTGTCGGCGCCAACGCCAGCGGCACGTTTGACGTCAAAGCGCTGCCGGTCGGGAAAATCGAACCCGGTGTGTTGCTGCATTGGACGGCGTGGGCCAATCTTACCGCCAGCGGTTTTATCACCGCGGTGCCGCGTGCCTCCCTGCTGCTGGTGGCCCTGCTCGTGGCCGCTGCCATCATGCGGGCCGGGCGCGGGCAGATCGCGTTGCAGGGCCCGATCGCCATGACCGGCGGCCTCGTCCTGGTGCTCCTAGGCGGTGCCTACGCCCTGCTGTCCGCCGGTTGGTTCGTTCCCCCGGCGACGCCGGTGGCGGCCGGTGTGCTCACGTTGCTCGGCGTGGTGGCGGAAAGCTTCTGGCGCGAGCAGGCGCGGAAGCGTGAAATCCAGTCGATGTTTGGCGCCTATGTGGACCCTGGAGTCGTCGCGCAGCTGGTGCGCAACCCGGGCTCCCTCCGGCTCGGCGGCGAGCGGCGCGAGGCCACGGTGTTCTTCTCCGATCTCGTCGGCTTCACCGAACTGTCGGAAAAACTCCGGGACGAACCGGAGCGGATGGTCGAGGTCGTCAACGCCTACCTGGAGGAGACCAGCGAGTGTCTGCACCACCACGGCGCCTATGTGGACAAATACATCGGCGACGCCGTGATGGCGGTGTTTGGCGTGCCGGCGGCCCTGCCCGACCATGAGCTGGCGGCGTGCCGCGCGGCGCTGGACGCCCGCCGCGCGCTCGAGGGCATCAACATCCGCTACGCCTCCATCGGCGTGAAGCTCGAGGTGCGCATCGGCCTTAACACCGGCGAGATGATCGTCGGCAATCTCGGCTCCTCCCGGAAAAGGAACTACACCGTGATGGGTGATGCCGTGAACCTCGCGTCGCGGCTCGAAGGCGCCAACAAGGAATTCGGCACCCACATCCTCCTCGGCGAAACCACCGCGCGCGCGGTCGCCGGCCGCATGGCCACGCGCCCGCTCACCCGGCTCCGGGTGAAAGGCAAGCTGGTCGCCATCGAGGTCCACGAACTGGTCGGCGCGCCGGCAGGGCTGACCCCGGCCGAGCGCGATTTCCTGGCCGCCTACAACGCCGGCTACGCCCATCTCGCGGCCCGGCGTTTTGCGGAGGCCGCCGCCGATTTTGGCCGTGCACTTGCGGCGTGGCCCGCCGATGCTGTGACCCGGGAATTTTCCCGGCAGGCACAACTCTTCACCCGCCAGCCGCCGCCCGCCGACTGGGAGCCCAGTCTGACCCTCGCATCAAAATGAAAAATCCTCCGCTTATCACCCGATTGTGGCCGGTCGCCTTGCTGCTGGCGGCAGGCCTGCCGCTGCAAGGTGCGCTCACGGCCGGCGGCACCGCCTACACCAAGCGCCTCGAAACAAAACTGCTCGCCGAACCCTCGGCGCTCGCGGCGCCGGCGGCGAAACTCTCCCTCGGGCGCAAATTGAAGATCGAGGAAGTCCGCGGCCCGTGGCTGCGCGTGAGCGACGGTCCCGTCACCGGCTGGGTCTTCGCGGGCAACGTCAGCGGGAACAAGCCGGCGGAGGGCAAGGGCCTCGACGGACTCGGGCTCGCCGCCAGCCAGACCACCGCCACCGCCGCCGCCCGCCCGCTCACGCCCGCGGCCGCCGAATATGCCGCGCGCAACAACCTCGGCAACGCCCGCGGTGATTTTGACTGGCTGCTCGCGCAGTGCCGGACATTCACCCCCGAAGTGGTTGAGGCCTTCATGAAGGAAAAACAAAAAGGGGAATACCAATGAAAACCCGCCTTCTTCCCGTTTTCCTGCTGGCGGCGCTCACCCTCACGCCCGCCGCGTGGGCCCTCGACTTGGGCGGCCTCGGCAAGGCGCTCGGCAATGCTGACAAGCTCAAGAAGGGTCTCGATACCGCCAAGGACGCCAGCAAGGTCGTGAAGGGCGTCGCCGGCATCGGTCCCGAGGAGGAAAAAATCATCGGCGATTCCGTGGCCCTGGAAGTCATCGGCCAATTCGGCGGGCTGGTGCGCGACGAGGATGTCACGCGCCGGGTGAACCTAGTGGGCCTGACGCTGGCGCGATATTGCGAAAATCCGGAAAGGGAATGGCGCTTCGGGGTGCTGGACTCGGACACCGTGAACGCTTTTTCCGCGCCGGGCGGCTGGGTTTTCATCACCCGCGGACTCTATGAGCTCGCGCCCGACGACGACCGGCTCGCCGGCATACTCGCGCACGAAATCTCCCACATCACGGGCCGGCACGCGCTCGAGATCATCGAGAAAGGCGAGCTTCTCGGCGGGGCGAAAGCCCTCGTGGCCAAGCGCAGCGGAAAATTCCGCGAGGTTGAGGCCCAGGTAAACCAGGTCGACACCCAGCTCCAGCAATTCGGCCCCAGCATCAAGGCAACCCTCAAAACCCTCGTCGTAGACGGCTACAACGCCCCCACCGAATACACCGCCGACTCGGATGGCCGCAGGCTGGCGGTCCTCGCCGGCTACGCCCCCGGCGGCTTGCGGGCCGTGCTGCAGGATCTGCAGACCCGGAAAACCGAGCCGAAAAAAATCTTCTCCACCCACCCACCGCTGGCGGAGCGCATCAAGCGCCTGCCGGAATAATCGGCGGAGGTCATCGCGGAGCTGAACGGCCGGCACATGGAGCTGGCCGATTCCAAAGTCCGCTCGGGCAGCGCCAGCATGAGCACGAAGACGGGAGGTTCCCTGTCATGCGCCGCAGCTTCCGGATGGGCCTCCAAGCCAGACGCGACCTGAGTCGGAATGACCCAGGCCGGACGCAGCGGCGGCTATTCCCGCTCTTGCCTCAGGAATGTAACTTTGCCTGGCTCTTTTACGTCACCCTGAGCACCCATGAAAAAACAACACGTTATCCTGCTGCTTGCTGTTTCGGTTTTGGCTGCCGCCCCATCCGTCCAGGCCCAATCCCGTTTTCTCGAAGTCCTTCGCCGGGCCGTGGTCCGGGCTCCGCTCAACACCAACACCACGGTCACTCGCACTATGCCGGCCGGGCCGGTCACCGTCACCACGATGAACACGTTCAATGGCACCAGCGGGTCATTCGACACCGATATCACCTTCCCCAACGGCAACACGGCCAGTGTGTCGGGCACGATCAATGTCACTCCCGGCATCGGTGCCACGATCAACGGTTCCATCACCGGCCCTGCCGGCCGGACGACCACCTTCACCAACACGGCGACTCCCTCGGTCGGCGGTGTCACGATCACTTCCACCTTCACCCCACCCGGTGGCAACACCCTGACCCGCACCACCACGCTCACGCCGCCGAAAGAGCCGGTTGAAGATGATGGCGACCACCTGTTTGCCGCACTGCTGAAGCGCCTGCGCGTGCCGGTGCCGCCGCGCGGTTAAGCGCCGCGCAGTCAACCCAGACCACGCCGCCGGCCGACGCCTGCGGCGTTTTTCTTTCTTATGGGCCCAACACCGATACGGAGCTTGTCCGTTCGACGGGCTCAGGACTCCGAGCCTGTCGAGGAGCTCCGGCTTGGATTGAAACTGTGGGAGCGTGCTGGCACGGACTGTCGCGACCATCAGCCGTCGCCCGAGCGCTATGGCCTGACAAGAGGTCGTTCCCACAAGAGCCAGGCAAAGCGGAATTATTGGAATATCCCAGCACTGGCTCCAGGAATCATTATTTCTGCCGATCCTGGCGGCTGTCGGGCGCGTTTCAACCATTGCGCCGGGCGGGGCGAGGCACCAAGTTCCCCGCACCCTGATGGAAAGCCCGCCCCCCAGTCCGTTGCGCGCGTGGCGCTGGATCCCGACGCTGTATTTTGCCCAGGGCATCCCCTACGTGGTCGTGATGACGCTCTCCGTCATCATGTATAAGAATCTCAAGGTCTCGAACACCGACATCGCGCTCTACACGAGCTGGCTCTACCTGCCGTGGGTCATCAAGCCGCTGTGGTCGCCGCTGGTGGACCTGTTCCGCACGAAGCGGTGGTGGATTGTCAGCCTGCAATTCACGGTCGGCGCCGCGCTGGCGCTGGTGGCGCTGACGGTGCCGGGTCCGGATTTTTTCCGCTACACCCTCGCGGTGTTCTGGCTGATGGCGTTCAGCTCGGCGACGCACGACATCGCGGCGGACGGGTTTTACCTGCTCGCCCTGCCGCCCCACCAACAGGCGGCGTTTGTCGGCGTGCGCAGCACGTTCTACCGGCTGGCGATGATCGCGGGCCAGGGCGGCCTGGTCTATCTGGCCGGCACCTTGCAGGACGCCACCGGTGATGTCGCCCGGGCATGGGCCTGGGTGTTTGTCGTGCTGGCCGTCTTCTTTGTCTTGGCCGGGTTGTATCATCTCGCCGTCCTGCCCCGGCCGGCCGGCGACGTGACCGTCAAGCGCGCTCCTTCCCTGGCTGCGGATTACCTCGAGGTGTTCGCCGCCTTTTTCCGCAAAAAGGAAATTCTCGTCATCCTGACCTACCTGCTCGTCTATCGTCTGGCCGAGGCCCAGCTGCTCAAGCTGGTGACTCCCTTCCTCCTCGATGCGCGCGCGGTGGGCGGGCTCGGGTTGACGACCCAGCAGGTGGGCATCGTTTACGGCACGATCGGCATCATTGCGCTGACGCTCGGCGGACTGGTCGGCGGCTATGTGATCTCGCGGTTCGGCCTCAAGCGCCTGCTGTGGCCGATGATCATCACGATGCACGTGCCCAACGCGGTTTTTATTTTCCTGGCCACGGCCCTGCCGGAGCAGTTGCCGCTGATCGGCGCCGCCATCGCGGTGGAGCAATTCGGCTACGGCTTCGGGTTCACCGCCTACATGGTCTACATGATGATGGTGGCCGGCAACGGGGAGCACAAGACGGCGCATTACGCGCTCTGCACGGGCTTCATGGCGCTGGGCATGATGCTGCCCGGCATGGCGGCCGGCTGGATCCAGGACCAGCTCGGCTACGCCAATTTCTTCATCTGGGTCTGCGTCGCGACGATCCCGTCGTTCATCGCGACGGCTTGCCTCAAGGTTGATCCGGCGTTCGGCAAAAAAGCCTGAGCAGGCCAGAAGCTGTCCGGAAACCCGGTTTCGCGCGGCGGTGGGCAGCGACCTTGGTCGCGCTTCGGAATAAGCGGCGCGTGCAAGCACGCTGGCCTACGAAAAAATTTCGTGGTTTTCGGATAGCCTCTAGCCCGAAACCAAAACCGGGAAGCCGTGTTGGCGGAGCACGCGCTGCAGTTCGCGGATGTGGGCGTGATCGCGGGTCTCGACCGTGCAGACGGCGTTGACCGCCGAGACATCCGGGCCGCTGAAGGCGCGGTCGTGCTCGATATCCCTGATGCTGGCGCCGCTGGCCGCGATGACGCGCGTCAGCTCGGCCAAGCCGCCCGGCCGGTCGCTGATGACCGCGGTGAAGCGCGTGAGGCGGCCGTCATGCACGAGGCCTTTCTCGATGACGCGGCTGAGGATGGCCAGGTCGATGTTGCCGCCGCAGACGGTGAGCACGACTTTTTTGCCGCGCAGACCGGGCAGCAGGCCGGCCAGCAGGGCGGCCAGCGGGGCGGCCGCCGCGCCCTCGACGACGGTTTTTTCCAGCTCGACCATGCGCAGGATGGCAAGGGCTATCCAATCCTCGGACACCCGCACCACCTGGTCCACGCGCGAGCGCGCCAGCTCGAAGGCGCTGGCGCCGACCCGGAGCACCGCCAGGCCGTCGGCCAGTGTGGCACGCCGGGGAATCGTGACCGGGCGCTTCGCCTTGAGCGCCGCGGTGAAGCTGGCCGTGGCGACGGATTCGACCCCGATGATCTTCAGGCGTGGCTTCAGCGCCTTTGCGGCGACCGCAATGCCCGCGATGAGCCCGGCCCCGCCGATCGGGCAGACAATGGCGTCGGCGTCGGGCACCTGTTCCAATATTTCGAGGGCCATCGTGCCCTGGCCGGCAATGATCGCCGGGTGGTCGAAGCCGTGGATATAGGCGAGACCCTCGCGATCCACCAGCGTGTCGGCGTGGGCGCGGGCTTCGGTGAAGTCCCGGCCCGCCACGATGACGCGGGCGCCGAGTCTTTTGCAGGTGCTGACCTTGATGAGCGGCGCGTAGTCGGGCATGACCACCGTGACCGGAATCCGCAGCAGCCGGCCATGATACGCCAGGCCCAGCGCGTGGTTGCCGGCGGAGGCGGCGATGACGCCGCGTTTTTTCTGCGCGGGGTTGAGCTGGAGCAGGGCGTTGCGGGCCCCGCGCTCCTTGAACGAGCCGGTGCGCTGGAAGTTGTCGAGTTTGCAGTAGACGCGGGCGCCGGTGATCTCCGACAGGGGGATTGACTCCCGGCAGGGGGAAACCAGCACGCCGCCGGCGATGCGGCGGCGCGCGGCGCGAATGTCGGCGGGGGTGACGGAGGGGGTGGTTTTAATGGCGCCGTTCTAGCGCGCGGCCGACCCCGTGCAACAAAGATGCGGCCCTTAACGGTCCTTCTTTCGCTGGCTGGCCGGTTGGTCGGCCAGAAGGGCCTTGTGCGCGGTTTTCCTTTCCGCGTCGTTCAGCTGCCCGTCCCCGTCCTGATCGAATTTTCTGACCTGTTCAGCGCGGAATTTTTCCGCGGCGGCGCGCTCGGCCTCGTCGAGCCGGCCGTCCCCGTTCTTGTCGTGGCGCTTGATGAGTTCCTGGTAGTTCTTCTTCATCCGGCCGGCCGCCTCGTCCGGGGTGTCGGCTGCGGGCGTTTTATTTTGGGCCCGTGCAGGAACCGCGAGCAGCAGGGTGGTCAAAACAACGAGTGAAACAGAGCTGGTTTTCATGACCGGGGGAATATAGGGGTGACGTTGCCTAGACAAGACGCGCCGTCCCCTTCACGGTTACGGGGCCGCCTCCCTCCACCATGTATCAGGTCACTTTCTCCGAGCAAAGCATGCGCGAGCTGAACAAGCTCGACCAACTGGCACAGATGGATGCGATCGAGCCGATCAGCAAGATCCGGCCGGCCGATCTGGCGCACCCGCGTGAGCCGCTGGGCAAGTTCCACCGGAACGGCAAGGATTTCTACCGGCTGCGAGCGGGTGATTTCCGTTTCTATTTCGAGGTGCAGGGGGAGACCCTCCACACTCATTACATCCTGCACAAGGATTCGCTGGAGGACGCCCTTTTCCGGATGAAGCTGCCGGTGAGCGAAAAACAGCTTTTTGAACAGGACTCGAAGTTCTGGAAATACCTCGAGAGCCTCACCAACTAACGCCACCATGCCGTCGGACCTCGATCAGCGCGACAATCCCTACAACGTCACGCAGGCCAGCCGGATTTATTTCCTGCCCAACCTGATGACGGCGGGGAACCTGTTTTGCGGTTTCGGGGCTGTCATCAAGTGCATCCAGGCCCGGCTGATCACGGATGCGGGGGAATACGCCTCGTTGCATCCGGACTTCTCCTGGACCGCCCTTTACACCCAGGCGGTGTGGCTGATCCTGCTCGCGGTCATCTTTGATTCACTGGACGGCCGGCTGGCGCGGATGGGTGGCCGCACTTCCCTTTTTGGGGCGGAGTTCGACTCGCTCGCGGATGTGGTCTCGTTTGGCGTGGCTCCGGCGCTGATGGTGTTTTTCCTGATTCTGGCGCCGCGCGAGGAATACCAGTGGTTCCGCGAGTTGGGGTGGATCATCGCCTTCATCTACCTCCTGTGCGGGGCGGTGCGGCTGGCGCGCTTCAACGTCATCACCAATCCGTTGCTGCACCGGGCCGAGGCGGAATCCAGCAAGGATTTCATCGGCCTGCCGATTCCCGCCGCCGCCGGCACGGTGGCCTCGCTCGTCTTGCTGCTGCTCAACCTGACCGCCAATGCGCAGGAGCTCCGCCAGTGGGCGTTGGCCCTGCCCTTTATTTTGATCCTGGTCTCGATGCTGATGGTGAGCACCATCCGCTATCCCAGCTTCAAACAGGTGAATTGGGAGACAAAAACACGTTTCCGCAGTTTCGTGGGTGTTTTCATCGCCATTGTGTTGCTCTGGCGGCTGCAGGAGGTGGCGGTTTTCTTTCTGTTCCTCGGCTACATTGCCTACGGTCTTTTTGGCCATTATCAGCGCGGGGTGCGGCACGCCCAGATGCGGGCTCTGCGCCGAAAGGTTGTGAAGATGAAGCAGGAAACTTCCGAATAACCCATCCCTGTGAACAAAGCCCGGGTTATTCGTGGTTATTCAGGCCGGATTCACGCCCACCAGCCGGGCCGGTTTCACTCGGCAAATCACGGGTTGTAGCCATAATATCTTCCTATAATAATACGGATACTTTTCATTATTGTATCTCTCTCTAATCACCCTTTGTTAGTTAAAGCACCCACCCCGCTCACCGCCTGATGAAATTCAAGATCAACCGCGACCACTTTAGCAACGGCCTGGCCCAGGTCCTCAATGTCGTGGGCTCCAAGGCCGCCATGCCCATTCTGAGCAATGTGCTGATCGAAGCGGAGAAAGACCACATCTCGCTCACCACCACCAACCTCGATCTGGGCATCCGCTGCCGGATCAAGGCGGAAGTCAAGGATGGCGGATCAGTCACTTTGCCCGTCAAGCGGTTGGCCACCATTGTGCGTGAACTGCCGAATGTGGATGTCTCGTTTGACGCCAACGCCAGCCACCTGGTCAAGATCGCCTCTGGCGGCTCGAACTTCCGCATCATGGGCATCGGCGCCGAGGAATTCCCCAAACTGCCGGATTCCGGCGACGACAAGTCCTATACCCTGGAGCAGGGTGAACTCGCCACGATGCTGAGCAACGTCTCCTATGCCCAGTCCACGGACGAGACCCGCTACATCCTCAACGGCGTCTATTTCAACTTCAAGGACGGCAAGCTCGCCCTCGTCGCCACCGACGGCCGCCGCCTCGCCCTGGTCAGCAAGGAAATGACCGTGCCCGCGGCCAGCGCCGGCGCCATCATCCTGCCCGCCAAAACTGTCGCCGAGCTGCTCCGCCTGCTCGGCAAGGGCGAGAAACTGAAGATCGCCTTCAACGAGCGCCGCGCCACCTTCCAGATCGACACCGGCAAGGACGCCGGCGGCCTGACCGACAGCATTTATCTGTTCTCCAAGGTGGTCGAAGGCAACTACCCGAACTACCAGCAAGTGATCCCGAAGGAGACCCACCAGCGCATCAAGCTGGAGCGCGAGCTGTTCCTCCAATGCGTGCATCGCGCGGCCCTCGTCACCTCCGAAAAATCCAACTCCGTCAAAATCAAACTTTCCGCCAACCTGCTCGAGATCACCGCCTCATCGCCCGATTTCGGCGAATCACATGAATCCATGGCGATTTCCTACAGCGGACCCGACCTGCAGGTGGCGTTCAACCCCCAGTTTGTCATGGACCCGCTCCGCGCCCTCACGAAGGACGAGGTTTTCTTCGAGCTAAAAGATGAGGTCAGCCCGGGCGTGTTCAAGACGCTCGAGAGTTTCGTGTGCGTCATCATGCCCGTGCGGCTGAGCTGAGGGCCCGAACATGAATCCGAAGGTGGAGCGGCTTGACCCCAAGACGCTGGTTGGATTGCCCTCACGGCCAGGCGCGTTGGGGTCAACGCGCCCCATTCCCTGACCATGCCGGAAACACTCTCCCTGTTTCTCGCCCCGTCCGTCGCGGTGCTGCTGCTGTTGTTCTACATCAACCTCCGCGTGGCGTCGCCCGTGCTGGCGATCCTGATCCGCTGGCTGCGCTGGATCCTGTTCGCGTTGTTCGCCGCCCAGAGCAACGAGCAACTCGCCTGGATCGATCGGCCGTTCTGGGCCGTGGCCGCCGCCGTGTTTCTCCTCTGGTTCCTGCTCGAGTCCGGTTTCAACTGGCTGAAAGTGAGCGCCATCAGTCTCAGCCCCATGCCGTTGTTTCCGCGCTACGCCGTGAACAGCAGCGGCGACGAGTGGCCCACCCAGCAGCGCCTGCTCAAGGTCCGCGACTGGCTGCGCGACAACCGCTTCACGCCCGTGCAGGCCCTCAAGGCGGAGTTGGGCGGCGGCATCTGGCTCCGCACCTCGGTCTATCAGAACCACGACGCCACGCTGCGGCTGCATGCGCTTTTTGTGCCGCAGGAAAACGGGGCCATCACCGTCTGCTTCAGCCTCGCCACCCGGACCGCCAACGGCCGCCGCTACGTGACCGACAACCTCTACATTCCCTTCGGCGGTTTTTATCCGGAGAGCTGGCACGTCGAGCGCATGCCCTGGCGGCGCAGCCTGGCGAAACTGGTGGCGCGGCACCTGGAACGGGTGCGCCAGTCCGGCGACACCGTGTTGGTCTGGGACATCAGCCCGATCGACGACATCAACCAGCAGCAGCAGCAGATGGAGCGGATCAACACCGAACTCGGCTACCTGTTGCCCCATGCCGACCGGGAGGAATACGGCAAGATCACCCCCGAGGGCCGTTTCCGCATCTGGAAGGAAGCCTGGCTGCTCGATTATCTCGGTATCGCCGGGCGCTATTCGTAAAACGGGCCGTCAAAGTCCGGTTAAAGCCGGCCGCGGGTTAAAAATAACTCGTCTCGCCGCGCTTTCCGGCTAACCCGTAAGCCATGCCATTGTTCGCCGTCACCGCCCTCGACAAGATCCAGACGCTCCCGCCCGAAGTCTGGCTGAAGATCGCCATCGCGATCGCCGCCTTCTGCCTGACCATTTTTCTTTTCCGCCGGGTGATGAAGATGAACAAGATCATCGCCAGCATTGTTGTTTTCGTGGTCGGCTCGGTCGTCTTTTTCTCGTGGGTCTACAACCGCAACGAGCCGAAGTTCATGACCCCGATCGTGGAGAAGATCGCGCCGTTCTTCCCCAGCGCCGGCTCCTACGCCACCAAGCAGGGCAGCCAGCCCAAACCCTGAGCCAGACGCCGGCCGTTTGGGGTGGAGGGGTTGACCCCACACCAGAATTTTGGGAATCGGCGGTGTTGAGAAAGAACCCGGCTGGCACCCAGCGTAACGGCACATAGCTTGGGCAGTCGCATCCCGGCTTCAGTTCTGGTTACCCAGATCTGATGCAACACACCCCGCCCTGTCGGGCACCCCTCTTGATAGAGGGGACTTCGGCAGCGTGCGTTTGAAATCCCCTCCATGAAGAGGGGTGGCGCGGAGCGCCGGGGTGTGTCGGTTCGGCATAGGCGGGTGTGAAATATTCGGGTTAAAGCGGCCGCGGGTTTCCCTCCGGTTGACCAAGGATCCGCCGTCGCCGGGCCTATGGCGGACAGGCAAGCAGCACTCGGTGGGCACCTGTCGTCCGTAGGCTTGGCGAAGGATGAAGGCGTTGGGATGTTCAGTCAGACGTAGGCGAGTTTATCTCTTGAAAAAATAGAGGGTTCGTAGCCGAGAAGCTGCTCAGTGACGATTATTCCAGAATGGCCGCGAAGTTGGCACATGGCACTTCGCCCGCTATGGTTGGCGCGTGGGTTCATTTATTTCAAGCGAGTGCATGGGATGGGTTCAGTCCACTTGGGCTCGGGGCGCGCGTTCTTGGCTTGGCTTTGAGTT